>NZ_JALNTH010000008.1:0-227056 GCF_023161935.1 Pseudoalteromonas sp. 2CM28B | reverse complement strand
CTGTATGTTTACGAAACGCTTTTACTTTCATGAGAACTGACTCCTAAATAGGTGTCTACTTTTATGGAGTCAGATCAAACCGCAATAGTATGAGAACTTGCGCCCCAAAATAATGTTTCTACGTAATATACGTCTATGTATTCAATTACTTTTGCCTCGGCGCTTACTAGCTTTTCAGCCATAAAACTTAAATAACGCTGGGCTTGCTCCACATAGCCAAGAGCAAAAGCGTTTGTTGTGGCTTTAGAAAACGCCTCCATTTTAAACGTGGTTTCATCTTCATCATATATACTCAGCAACGCTTTAACTTCAGGGAATTGAGCAGTAATTTCGTGCAATAAGTTATAAATTACAACTTCAGTTTTCATCAATTGAACTCCGCGCTTAAAAGCCCAAAGCATTTTAAGTCGTGAAATTGCCCTTTCCAAAAACCACTTTGTCGCCTTGTGCCTTCCTCACAAAAGCCGAGCTTTACTAAAAGCGCCTCTGATGCGTTATTTCCTGGTACTGTGTCGGCTTGAATTCGATTTAAAGCACCGCAACTTAGCAATCCATCAAAGGCAGCTTTTATAATCATATGAATAGCCTCAAAAGCATAGCCTGTACCCCAATACTGGCTATTAAGGTCGTAACCAATAAATGCGTGCTTCATTGGTACTGACCAACTATTAAAACCGCAAGTACCTATTAACTCATCAGTATTTTTTAAACGGATAGCCCAGCGGATCCCTTCTCCATTTTTATACCGAATATTGAAAAATTCGATTAACTTATCGGCCTGAGAAACTTGAGTAAAGGGTGCCAGATCATAGTATTTAGTAACACCTTGGTCTGAAAAAAGAGCAAAAATAGCGTCTCTATCCTCATAATTTATAGGGGTTAACGCTAACCTTTGTGAACTGAGTAAGGGAAAAACCATTAACCTTCCTTTTAATGTATAAAACAGTAGAGATAAATCGAATTAATCTAGCTCTAATTGGGCTTTTTCTACGCTGTCGTTTGGTAACTCTTTTTGAACCGATACACCTAGCTCTTTAAATTCTGAAGCTTGTTTAATTAAGTTACCTTTACCACGGTAAAGCTGTGAAAAGGCTTTATCGTAGCTTTCTTTTGCACGGTCTAGTTGTTTGCCAACACCTTCCATACTCGTTAAAAAGCCATTGAGTTTGTTGTAAAAGCGCTCTGCACGATTCGCCAGCTCTTTAGAGTATTTGGTTTGCTCTTCGAAGCGCCACAGCTGTTTAACAATATTAAGGCTTGTAAGCAGAGTAGTTGGTGTAGCAACTAAAATGTTTTTTTCGATAGCTTGTTGGTAAATATCGCTTTGATATTTAAGCGCCTCTACAAATGCAGATTCTATAGGCACAAACATGATAACTACTTCAGGCGAATTTATACCAGGGAGACGATCGTACGATTTACTGGCAAGCTCGTTAATACGCGCGGTAACAGCATTTACATGCTCTTTAATTGCTTGGCTAGCCTCTAGCTCGTTTTCGGCATTAACGTAGCGGGTATAAGCATTTAGCGATGTCTTAGCGTCAATCACTAAGTGGCGGCCCTGAGGTAAATACACCACTACGTCGGGGCGCAGTCGACCGTCTTCGGTATTAAACGATACTTCGCGTTTGTAGTCGGTACCCGCACGCAGGCCTGCGCTGTCGAGTACGTTTTCGAGCATTAGTTCGCCCCAATTACCTTGGGTCTTTTTTTGCCCTTGTAAGGCATTACTAAGTTTATCGGCTTGCTCGGTAATAGCTTGGCTTTTAGCTTGCAAGTGCAGTAGCTCAGTTTTAAGGGCTGCACGTTGTTTTAAGTCTTCAACGTGAATCGATTCCATTTTATCTCTAAAGCCTTTTAGCTCCCCTTGAACTGGCTTTAATAGTTGCTCAATGCTTTCTTGATTTAGGGTTTTAAAGCTTTGCGATTTTTCTTCTAAAATTTTATTAGCTAGGTTTTCAAACTCTTTTTTAAGCACATTTTTGCTTTGCTCTATTTGTGCAAGCTGCTCGGTAAAGTTTTGCTGCTTTTGCTCAAGCGTAGTTCGCATATTATTAAGCTCAATATCGCGCTGGTTATATTGCTCTCGCAAGGCACTAAGTTCGCCTTCGGCTTTACGCCAAAAATGATTGTATTGAACACTTTGTTTTTCTTGCTCGCTAAAGCGAGTTTTAAAATGCTGCGCTTCATCGCGTTGCTCTTGATGTGATTGCTCGAGCAGCTCGTGCTCATCAAATAAGGCCGTGTATTGCAGCTGTTTATTGTCGTACTGGTTTTGTAATAACGATAACTGTTGCTGTTGCTCGCTAATGTGTTGTTTTAATTTATTACGAGAAGGGAGCGACACTAGGCCATATAGTACGAGCCCTGTTGCAAGCCCTGCGCTGGCACTTAACCAATCAATATGCGTTAATAGCTGAGTAAACATAAAATAAACTTATAAAATTTAGAGACATGCCATCATAACGAATAAAGGTAGTGGGGGGTAGGGGCGTAACATTTACTAAAGGCATAAAAAAAGCCAGCTAAAAGGGCTGGCTCAATCATTACTAAATTTAGTAACCAATCAGGGAAATCAACATGAAGCTTGTGATAACTGCAATTAATCAACAAGCGTAATAGTAGACGCCACTCATTAAATTAAGTTCACATAAAAATATAAATAATTATAAAAACTAAAATGTGGGCATAAAAAAAGCCAGCTAAAAAAGGAGCTGGCTCAATCATTACTAAAATTAGTAATTAAACGGGGTAAATCAACATGAAGCTTGTGTTAACTGCAATTAATCAACAAGCATAATAGTAGACGCTGCACACAAAATTAAGTTCACATAAAAATATAAATAATTTAAAAACTAAAATGTGGGCATAAAAAAAGCCAGCTTAAAAGGAGCTGGCTCAATCATTACTAAATTTAGTAACCAATCAGGGAAATCAACATGAAGCTTGTGATAACTGCAATTATTCAACAAGCATAATAGTAGACGCGTGTTTTTAAATTTAGTTCAAACTATTTATAAAAAATGCAATTTAAGGTGTTAATTACAGGCATAAAAAAAGCCAGCTAAAAGGGCTGGCTCAATCATTACTAAATTTAGTAACCAATCAGGGGAAATCAACATGAAGCTTGTGATAACTGCAATTATTCAACAAGCAATATAATAGACGCCGTTTGGTTAAATTAGTTCACATGCTAAGTAAAAAAATTAGCTTTTTATAAGCGATAACATTTGCTGCTCATCAAACGAAGTAAAGCTCATTGATTTATCGGTAAATAATGCATCAACTAGCGCTTGCTTATCTTGCTGCATTTTAAATACCTTTTGCTCAATAGAATTGCTCATAATTAATTTATAAACAAACACTGGATTTGTTTGGCCAATACGATAAGCACGATCGGTGGCTTGTTTTTCAACAGCAGGGTTCCACCATGGATCAAAGTGAATAACGGTATCGGCTTGAGTTAAGTTAAGCCCAGTACCGCCTGCTTTTAAACTGATTAAAAACACCGAGGTTTTGCCACTGGTAAATTCGTCAATAACTTTGTCGCGATGACGCGTTTGCCCAGTTAGCATACTAAATTTGATATTTATATCGTTTAAACGCTCTGCAATTAAATCGAGCGCAGAGGTAAATTGACTAAAAATAATCACTTTACGACCAAGGCTTAGCATTAACGGTAAATGCGTAGTTAGCCATTCTAATTTTGCTGAACCTGCTTGTGTTTCTGGCTCAATTAATTTTGGATGACAACAAATTTGCCTTAGCTTTAGTAGCGCTTCTAAAAATGCGAGCTTACTTTTTTGTGCGCCTTGCTCAGCAAATAAGTCGATGAGCTTTTCTTCTAAGGCGCGCGTAATACCTTGATACATATCTTTTTGTTTAGGTTCAAACTCAAACTCTTTTAACAGCTCTGTTTTTTGTGGCAGCTCTTGAGCTACCTGCGCTTTTGTGCGGCGTAATATAAACGGCATAATAAGCGCTTTCAGTTGCTCAGCTCGCTCTGAATCGGCTTCGCGCTCAATAGGTGTTTGAAAGTGCTGTTTAAAGTGGGCTTGCGAGCCAAGTAATGAAGGCATTGCAAAGTCGAGTAACGACTTAAGCTCAAACAAATTATTTTCGATAGGCGTACCGCTTAAACATAACTTAAAGTCGGCATTTAAACGCTTAGCTAAGCGCGAGACTTGTGCAGTATCGTTTTTAATATATTGCGCTTCATCTAAAATAATATTTTCAAAATAAAGTGGCGAGTAATAAGCAATATCACGCTTTAATAATGGGTAAGTAGTTAAAATACACTGCGCTTGCGCTAAATGTTGTAAAGGCTCATTACGTTGCGAGCCAAAAATAGTGGTTACTTTAAGACTTTTAGCAAATTTGGTTATTTCGTTTTGCCAATTACTTACCAAACTTGTAGGGCACACTATAAGAGTAGGCCCCGCTTGCGGGCGATTAAAACTGCTGGCTAAAAAGGCAATAACTTGTAGCGTTTTGCCAAGCCCCATGTCATCAGCAAGTATGCCACCTAATTGGTGGCGCTTTAAAAAGCTAAGCCAATCAACGCCTTGTTGCTGGTATTCACGTAGTGTTACCGACTCATTTAAACCGTGTAAGGGCACCACTGGCATTACCTGCTCGGTGTTGTTTAATTCATCAAGATAACGCTCAAGAGAGTCATCATGAAGGTCTATAGTGACAGCGGTATGCTTTACCAGCTCAGGTAAATAAGAAAGCGGGATATTAAATTCATCGCGTGTTTTTACAAATTCAAAGCGTTGTTTAAATTCGGTCAGTAAATTAATGGCGGCTTTACTAATAACACCAAATTGACGCCCAACAGGGTAGTAATAAAACAGCTCACTTTGACGATTTAACGATTGATACGTGGCATCATCGGTATTAAAAAGTACAGCGGCTTTGGCATCGCTTAATTGCACTTTACAATGCATTTGGTGACCTGCAGCACGGTTTACATCGAGTGTAACGTGCCCTTGGGGGTCGGCTACATTTACTTTAGTTTGAGTTACCTGCCAGCCACGCTTTTTAAAGCCAGGGAATACTTCGTAAACAAGCCAATGTAAATGTATAGGTGATTGTTTATTAAATATAAACTCACTTTGTAAACCCCCTTTACAAAACTCAAAACCTAAATTTACTAACTCATTTGTTACTGTGTTTTCAAATGCACTATTTATTAAACTCGCTGGTGCTGCTCCCGCTAAATAATTTTTATTTTTATATTTAAATAATAGCGAAACTTTAAGCCCTTGCTCATCCATAGTGGCTTTTAAAACAGCATTACCAAGTTGCTTAACATTGACTTGTTCGTTATTCGGATGCGGAATAACACCGGCGCCAAAATTGTCGGCAAGTTGTTTATAAATGCGATCAAAATTAGCATCGTGCAGTGCGGGAATTGATTGTAAATGTGCTATTTCGTCGGCGCTAAGCTGTGTTCTGATCCGGCCTACTTTAAAGTGATCGAGGTCTAAATAAGCGGGCGGCGTGGTTTTTATCAATGCCCAATTTTTACTGTGTTCAAGCTCAATAATTAATTGCGATAACTCGTTTTGTTGCTGCCAATTAAAGTTAAGCGATTGCCCAGTTTGCGCTTTAATAGCAACACGAGAGCGTTGTAAAAATAAACGGTCGGTGGCAATTAATTGCTGTAAAGCGCTAAAGCCCCATTGACCTTTTAGCTCTAAATTACCCACTGCATTTTGCGAGCGAATCCAACTAAAGAGTCTAAAGTCACTTTCGAGCAAATCGTTTGGCGTTACAAAGCTATTTAATTGTTGCTCAGTTAAATTGCGCCCAAGCGTGTAATTATTATTTTTGTCGTAATTGGCAATTTTTGGCGTTAAAAATACTTTATTGTTTTCAATGTCTAATACAAATAAAAGAACTTGCGAAGGAGCTTTAGCATCAACACTTTTAAGTGCTGTCAGTTCACTAAACCAATCGTTAATAAAGTAGTCTTCTCCGTATTCACCTGAGTGCTCTATTTTAAGTTTAAATAATACAGCGGCTAAGTGCCTACATTTGGTTTTAGCATTACAGGTACAATGCGTATCAACAGAGTAACCAGTAGGTACTTTATTGATCTCAATGCGTTGGTTAAATGCTGATCCGGTGTCGCCGTGTACCGTTGAATCAATAACAGCAAAATCACTGCTGTGCTCTAACCAACTAATTTGGCCGTTTTTATAATACTCTTTGCCTTTATCGAGCACGTTTGGCCTAAACAGCTTTTTTATAAAGCGCTCAGAAAGAGGGAACAAGGTTGCCTGCTCATTTTTTATTTCTTCAAAAATAGCCAGTAAATCATTTTTTGATAAGTTAGCAGACATGTCACTCTAAGTATTAAATTTTTAAAATAATTCTGCCAGTATATTCTTTAACTGCGCACAGCAAAAGCAATATTAACGTTATATAAACTGGTTGGAGCTGCTAGGTTAGTAAAAAATCGGTTTATACGTACTTTATGACACTTTATCTGCCAATATGAGAATAGGTAAACAGCAAACACACATGTTACAAACAATTTATTAACAATGCCGGGGCTTTACAGATCAGTTTTTTACTAACAAATTAAGATCCAGCATCAAATAGTCGTAAAAACTAAATTCAGTTGGTAAAAATGTGATCTTTAGAGCAAAAATGAGGGATTTATAGGTTATAAATAGCAAAAAAGATCAGGATTTTACTAAGTAAAAAGCCCATTAGATCAGAATTTAACTAACCTAACAGGCTTTTAAGATCACTATTTTACTAAGTAATAAGGGGCTAATTAAACGCGCTTAACAGCTTAGTAAGTTGTTCTAAGCGTTTGTCAGTCAATACTTTATTATCTATTTTAATAGATACGTCACCACTTTTTAAATTACGTTGTACGTTTATAAAGTTGTTTTCAAATACAGCTTCACGTTTAGCAACCACGCTAGGCTCGGTAGTTAAACGTTTAGTAATTGCCATAGCGCGTTTGTCGTCGCTTGTAATGGCGTTAATCTCATCGTCTGTATGTAATTCGCTAACTAGGGCGTTAAACGCCTGCTCGTCGCGCTCCTTTGCACTAACAAGCTTTTTAGCGACTTCTCTGCCTACGTGATTAGCCGTTGGGTAAAGTGAAATAACATCAGCGGGGATTTGCTCGTACGCTTTAATGGCATCTGCAATTGCGGTGTGCGATACACCTTCAATAGCGGCAATTTCGCGATAAGAGCCTTTTTTACCTTGCTCAATAAGATCGTTTTTAGTTTGTTGATAAGCTTGCCCTAGCTCCCAAAGGCTTGGGGCTATGTACTGATCTGAAGATACAGCTAAAATTTTAGCGTCTTGATCGGTAAAATCAGGAGAGCTTAAAACTAAATAATCGGCATTACCTAAAATACATGCCTTTCGACGGCGTGAACCGGCAAGTACTAAGTTAGTATTTCCCTGATCCCAAAGTAAAGCAGGGTGTTGATTTCGTCCATCTTCACTGATTGCAGGTAAAATATCAGAAACTGACTTTTCGTTTAATAGCGCTTGTACACGGCGGTTTTTACCGTAAACCGTGGTGCTAGATTCAATATCTGCATGAGCAATAACTTTACACACTAAGGTTATTTCGCGTGTAGGGTCGCTTGGCGCAGGCATTCTTATTACATCACCAGCGCTTGCTTGCTCAAGTAATGCATCGAGGCTGCTATTGCCTACGGCAGTTGCAAATGGATCTAAGCGGGTGTCGTTTTTACGTTTTGTAGCCATTTTTATGTAACATCCTTACTTAGTGTTGTTAAGTGATGATTGGGTTGACTCCCAATTAGAACGAATAAGCATTTCTAATTCGTCCACAACATCTTTAATATTTTCTTGCGCGCGTAATAAAGACTCGCGACTTGCTAAACTATCCGATGCTTTTTGATCAAATATGGTATTAAAAGACGATGAACTAGCCGTAATTGCCGAGCTGTGATTAATTGGGTAGCTCATTACTTGGCGGCCAAACGCACTACGTACATCTTTAACAATATCGCGCTGTGAATGATTACCCTTAACGTAATTGGTCACTAAAAACTGCATAAAGTCCCAACCTTCATGACCAAGTGCCGCTACTGTGTGGTAAATCTCACCTAAACGCTTTAAATATTTATTGTTAGCATCAAAATCTACAGCTTCAGGGTGAACCGGAATAAGCATCGCCGTAGAGGCCATTAAAGCATTATAAAACATAAAGTTAAGTGTAGGAGCTGTGTCGATTAAAATAATATCGAATTCGTCTTTAACCGGCTCAATAACCTTTTCTAAAAGCTTATGATAATGACGTGTTTGTTCGTAATTAGAGGTGTCTTTTAAAAGTGTTGCAGTCTCGTGTTCAAAGTAAAAGTCATCCATACCTGAGGGTAAAACACGAATATTTGGAATATGCGTAGTCACAAAAGCACTAGAAACAAACTCTGGCCAGGTTTCGCCTTCGTCTAAATCAATACAATCACGCATTAAGTCGCCTACCGTAACAGGGTCGTGATCGTTAGAAGGGAAAAAGCTAGAAGACGAACCTTGAGGATCTAAATCAATAATACCAATACGATAACGTTTGATATTAGTCGTCGCCAACGCTGCAGCAATATTAACCATACTGGTTGTTTTACCACAACCACCTTTAAGTGAATTAATAACAATAACTTGGAGTTTATCGTTAGTAGTGCGGTGATCTGGCTGAATATCCATGATATCGGCCATCGCAAAAATATTAACTAACGTGTACGCATAGTGCCCATTTGCACCACGCTTAATATTTAAATCATCAAAGTCACCATTGTCATGACGACGTTTTAAGGTACGATTATTACACCCTAATAAATCTGCTGCCGCTTTTTGGGTGTAAGTTCTTAATTCTTTTTCTTCTGATTTAAGATGAGCGCGATAGTGTTGTATGCGTCCTTTTAAAGATTTTTCAGCAACTTCGGCTGTTGCTTTTAAAAGCCGGTAAGTACTTAGCGCGTTATTATTGATAGACATACTTTCTTCCTCAAAGTTAGGCAGTTAGTATAATGTCCATTCAAATAGCTGTAAACAACTATTTAAGGCGACATGCATTTTAATAACAAGACATTTAAAAATATTTTTACACCTTTAAGATTGCTTAGTATAAATAAAGAAGTTTAAAGGTGGTTAAATATATAAGGTAATAAAGGTTAAGGGTGTATAATAGCTATATAACTATATGATATTTATAAATAATGTTAAAAAAAGCAGATCACCATTATACTTGGTTAAGATCAGATCTTTATCTACATGCAGATCAGCTTTTTACTAAGCCTTATTTAATTATTAGAGTTATGCACAACTTACTCAATAAGTTATGTACAAAATGACTGTGTGAGATCAGTTTTTTACTAAGTAAATTATAAAGTTATACACTTAAGCTTACGAAGAACAGGGCGTTTAATTGGTATAGATCTGATCTGTAGTAAGTACAGATCAGATCTATGCTAACTCGAAGTGCTGTTATCCACAGCAGGTATTTATTTTACTAACGTTTGTCGTGTAAAAAGTTTAAAAATAGCGCTTTTAATGGACAAAAAATAAATTGAGTTAGTAAAAATTTAGCTTGAGAGGCTTATCTTAGTAAAATAGTGATCTGAAATTAAGCTTATCACTCACTACTTAGTATAATAATGATCCGTTACGTTTATTTATACTCGGATCAGTTTTATACTAACTTAAACATTTAACTTTTGTTGCTTAATGTGTTGTTATTAGCTGTCGCAATAAAAAATGGAAATCAGAACAATGAGCCGAAAGGTCAACATCTCGGTAGATAACTTGCCCGATACACTTAGGGGCCAAATACACGGGGTGGAAAGTGCAATAGATAACGAAAGTTTAGCACTATTTACAGATAACAAAGATGTGCGAATTTCTATCGAAAATGCCGCTCATGGGTTACGTGCTTATTCAAACACGTTTAACCACTATGATTTATGGGGGCGTTTTGTACGTTCTGGGCATAAAAAATTGCCATTGGAAGAAGCACCTAAAAAAACAATTATTACGCGTAAAATATCCGAAAAAGTAGATGGTATTTTATATGACGGCGAAATAAAAATTACACCGGCCGTTGTAAGCACGCGTAAAGATGGCGAAGACGTAGAATATTTAGTGTGGCCATCGGATAGAGAAGAAAAAGTTGAGCGCGCGTTAATTCGACTTGCATCGAAAGGTAAAATCGTAAAAATCAATTTTAAGTCCGGTATTCAATATGCCGTGGTTTTTTCGATGAACGAATTAGCCCAAGAACTTAAAGCGGTTGGCCAATCAATGCCATACCCACAAATTAAAGAATCATTGGAAGCACTTCAAGGTTCTAAACTTTCATTTAAATACTCGGCTACTGATACTAAAAATACAGATATTGATGACTCTTTTTATGAGTCAAACATGAACTTTTTATCATCTCTTCACTTTAGTGGTAAAAAAGGCCAAGGCGGCAACGTTAAATGTGTTGCATGTTTAAATGCATTTGTTCATAACATGATTGATAACCTTGAATACAAAGGGTATTACTTTAACAGTGCGCAAGAGCTAAAACGTGGTTTATCGCGTTGGATGATGCTGCGTTTATACCACCTTTGGCGTTATGCCGCACCTGGTAAAACGTATCATTTTAGATTGCTATCTATTATGGAAAAATACGGCTCTATTTATTCAACCGACGATATCACAGAAAACAAATTAAAAGCATTACGCCGTGATATGACCACAACAATGAAAGATTTGATTGAAAAAGGGGCTATTTCAGAATACAGCATTACTAATGTAAAAGATGATAAAACCGGTAATATTATTGATTACACCTATGAAATGCATCCTTCTGATCAGTTTTGTGATGAGATACTCACGCTCAATAAGCACAATAAGCGTATTGAGATTCAAGGTGGTAAACGAATTGTTGAAAACGCAGTTTTAATTGATGAAGATAAAATAGAAGAAATAGTCGAAAAATAACAACGGTTAAAATACTAGACTACTTACCAAAAAGGCCACACTGTGTGGCCTTTTTAACATAATTATTTATCTACTTGTTCTAAATAAAGTCTATCCACTAAAAAGTCATACTCTTTTTTTCTCGGGTGAGACTCTGGTTTTTGATAATCTGGCAAAGTACCTAACTTAACATCGGGCTGTGGGTTAATTAAAATAAACGGCAATGCAGCACTTACGTGATACCTATTTTCTGCGGTGTACCTAACATTAACTTGGGGACTTACTCGGGTAGGGCGGCGAATTCTTAACTTTTCTTTTTCACCTAAACTAGCTACTCGCATTTGCTCTTGTGCAACGAGGGACTGCCATTTTTGTTGGTCGATCATTCTTGGATTTCTATAACCGGCGGATTTGTCGAGCATTTCAAGTGCCATTTTTTTAGTTAGAGTTTTAGTGGCATGCTTATGCATCCAAGTAAATCGCACTGAAAAAGGGGACTCACTTTGAAAATGAATTTTTCGATAGGCTGCAAGAGTGATTAAATTTGGAACCGCGTTATGAACAGCTTCAAATCGAGCATCGTTATTATCGATAGCCAAAACACACTCCTTAAAAGCAGCCTTAGCTTTATTAACTTGTTGTATTCGGCTAGTTAATGCTGCGACATCTGCATTTTTTAGAACCAAAAGCCCAGGATGACGCTTGAGTACTCTACTACTTAAACTTTCTTTTTTATAAATATCAGTAAACGAATTTAAAATTGCCCTATGAGCAATTTCGCCGGTTAATTTTTTTACAGGAATTGACTCGGGAATAATATTTTCATCAACACTATTTATATCTGGTAGCTGATAATATTCAGCCTTTGAATATTCACAGACACGTAATTCATCAATCAATAACGATATTAATTCATTCATTAAATCAAACTGACTTCTTATTTGTACTTTAGAAACCATAACCACCCTGAGAACACATCTTACTTATGTAATTATTAAGTTTAACCTTTTACTTTGTCTTTTTAAAGTTTATTTACTTTACAAAAGCTAAGATTACATTCAATTGAAATTAAGTATGATGTGTTCTTTAAATCTGTTTGCTTATGTTTGTGAAATTCGGTGCGTGAATATTTGCATATAACAGAAAGAATTAGTGAGCCCAGGCGTGATCAATACACTTATGAGTATTTAAACTATATGGGAAAAATTGTTGTAGCACAGGTAATTACCAGGGCGATGTATACTTTTATATATTATCGCTCTGTGTAAAATAGTTATTGAGCCTTTAGTTTAAGGCCAGCAATCAATTTTTTGGTTCGACACTTTAGATAGTGTTGGGCACTCATTGTATAATTGCTTATAAGTGATACTTGTAATACACCGCTTGGCTCCTGTGATGGGGATGGCTGCTCTGTGAAAATGAACTCTATACAACTTAATATTTAAAGTAGTCGTTCATACAGACTGTTTTTAGTAGCCCTAATTAGAATACTGGCATCGCCTAATAACCTGATCACAGCTGTACAGAATAAAGTGGACTTATTGCTATAGCCTTGCACAACCCCCGAGCCACATAACACACACTCAAAATAAATTCTAGTCAATTGGTTGATTTAATTAAATTACCACTGTAAAGCTAAGATTACATTTAACTCACTTTAAGTATGATGTGTTCCTGTCGAAACTGTTAACTTTAAGGCTTTGAATTCAATTTGGTTTGGGATGGTTAAAAAAACGCCTTCATATATTTAACTTATTGTATTTAAATAAAAATAGTAAAATTAAAACACGCTTAAAACTAAGCCTGAGCAGCCTTAAAATCACAAATAACCTTATATATATTTAACTCATAACAAATTAGTTGGTAAATAGTGAATATAGTCCTTGAACTTAGGGCCATGCATACGTTAATTTCTTTATATCAGGTAAAGTAGGAATGAGGAAAGAACATGCAATCGTGGAACCCAAATAGCTGGAGAGAACTGCCAATACTGCAGCAGCCACAGTACCCAGATCAAGAAGAACTGAAAACAGTAGAAAGCCAGTTAAAGAGTGCTCCGCCACTTGTTTTTGCAGAAGAAACAAGAAGCCTCTTTAAACAATTAGAAGATGTATGTGAAGGTCGTGCATTCTTACTTCAAGGTGGCGACTGTGCCGAATCATTTAGCGACTTTAATGCCGCTAATATTCGCGATACATTTAAAACCATTTTACAAATGGCTGTTGTTTTAACATACGGCGGTAAATGCCCAGTTGTTAAAATTGCACGTATGGCAGGCCAATATGCTAAACCACGCTCTGCAGATTTAGAAACTATTGACGGTGTATCTTTACCATCTTACCGTGGTGATATTGTAAATAGCTTTGAGTTTACAGAAGAAGCGCGTATTCCCGATCCACAACGTTTAATGAAGGCATACCACAACAGTGCAGCTACATTAAACTTACTTCGTGCATTTGCACAAGGTGGCTTAGCAGATTTACATCAAGTGAATCGCTGGAATATGGGCTTTGTAGCCGCTAATCCGCAAAAAGAGCGATTCCAACAGCTTGCTGACAAAATTCAAGACGCTCTTGAATTTATGGAAGTATGTGGCATTAATTCTACTATTGCGCCAAGCCTTAAAGAAACCGACTTATACACGTCTCACGAAGCGTTATTGCTAGGCTATGAAGAAGCACTAACTCGTCGCGATCACCTATCAGGTGACTGGTACGACTGTTCTGCGCACTTTGTGTGGATTGGTGAGCGTACGCGTCAATTAGACCATGCACACATTGAGTTTTTCAAAGGTATTAAAAACCCTATTGGTGTTAAAGTTGGCCCAGGAATGGACCCAGATGACCTAATTCGTTTAATTGATGCTGTAAACCCAGATAACATTCCGGGTCGTTTAACGCTAATTACACGTATGGGCGCCGACGTACTGCCAGAAAAACTTCCAGCACTTGTAAGACGCGTTCAGCAAGAAGGCCGTAAAGTTATTTGGAGCTCGGATCCAATGCACGGTAACACTGAAAAAGCGACATCAGGCTATAAAACGCGTAGCTTCGATAATATCATGCGCGAAATTAGCCAGTTTTTTGCTGTACATAAAGCTGAAGGTTCATACGCAGGTGGTATCCACTTAGAAATGACTGGCCAGCACGTTACAGAGTGTACCGGTGGTGCATACGGTTTATCTGATGATGACCTAGCGCAACGTTACAAAACACAATGTGACCCGCGTCTAAATGCAGACCAAGTATTAGAAGTAGGCTTTTTAGTAGCTGATTTATTAAAAGACGCTCGTAAGTAATAAATATAAACTAAAGCCGCATATAGCGGCTTTTTTTAACAAATCAGTAAATTAGTTGGTTAGTACTTACGTCGCTCAAGGTTACTGTCTATTAGGATTTTTGCAGATATTTCTTCTACAGAATGATGGGTAGAATTAAAGTATGCAATTTTATGTCGCTTATAAAGCATTTCAACTTCACGCACTTCAATTCGGCATTGTCTTATTGATGCGTATTTAGAATTTGCCATACGACGATGCCTAATTGCAGCCAAACGCTCAGGGTCAATAGTTAACCCAAATAACTTATGTTTGTAAGGGAGTAAACATTTAGGTAGTCCCTCACTCTCTAAGTCGTCTTCAGTTATTGGGTAATTTGCAGCCTTTATGCCGTACTGTAGGGCTAAGTACAAGCTTGTTGGTGTTTTACCGCTTCTGCTAACACCTACTAAAATAATATCGGCTTCAGAAAAGTTTTTAATATTTCCGCCATCATCATTCATAAGGGCATAGTTAACCGCATCTATTCTAAAGTCATAACTTTTTTCATGAATAGAGTGGGTACGATGCATTTTTGGCACTGGCGCAACATTAAGCTCTTTTTCTATTTTTTCACTGTAAGTAGACAAAAAATCATACGCGATTGCATCGGCCGATTTAATAATTTCACTTAAGTTGTGATTTACGAAGGTAAAGAATACAAATGGCTTCTCACCTTCTTTTGCAGCAGTTGCGTTTATTAACGCTTTAATTTCATTTGCTTTTTCTTCTGTTTCTACAAAAGGAATAGTTTTATGATTAAATTCAACCGGAAATAACGACAAAGTCGCGTGACCAAACACTTCGGAGGTAATAGCAGTGCCGTCTGATATATAAAAAGCAGTTCTCATAGTTAACCTTTTTATTACGTTTAATCCCTAAAATGGCTTACTCACGGTTTACGTGAGGTCTAATGCCAGTGTAGAATGAAGGTGACCTTTATAAAAGGTTTTCTTTCTTAACTCTCACAGTTACAACTACAATTTGTTTTTTGGAGAAAGACCCGTGCAAGAATACGTTCTCTGGTATCAAGAGCTTGGTATGCAAGATGTTCCTCGTGTTGGCGGCAAAAATGCCTCACTGGGTGAAATGATTTCAAACCTCGCTAACGCAGGTGTACAGGTTCCGGGTGGTTTTGCCACTACAGCCGACGCTTTCAATGAGTTTTTAGAGCAATCTGGACTCAATGCAAAAATTCACGACATTTTAGATACACTTGATGTTGATGATGTAAATACACTCGCTAAAGTCGGTGCCGATATCCGCCAATGGATTATCGATACCCCATTCCAACCTAACCTAGACCAAGCCATTCGCGACGCATACAGCCAACTTCATGGCGATACATCAGCCGATGTATCATTTGCAGTACGCTCATCAGCCACCGCTGAAGATATGCCAGATGCATCATTCGCAGGCCAACAAGAAACCTTCCTTAACGTACGTGGTATCGACTCAGTAATGGTCGCTATTAAACACGTATTTGCTTCTTTATTTAACGACCGCGCCATATCGTACCGTGTTCACCAAGGTTACGATCATCGTGGTGTTGCACTATCTGCTGGTATTCAGCGTATGGTACGTTCAGATAAATCAGCATCAGGCGTTATGTTTAGTATTGATACAGAGTCTGGTTTTGAAGACGTTGTATTTGTTACTTCAAGCTACGGTTTGGGTGAAATGGTTGTACAGGGCGCAGTAAACCCTGATGAATTTTATGTTCATAAACCAACATTACAAAAAGGGTTGCCATCAGTAGTACGTCGTAATATTGGCTCAAAAGCCATTCAAATGATTTACTCAACAGATGAGGCACACGGCAAACAAGTAGAAATTGTTGACGTAGAGCCAAGCCTTTCAAACAAATTTTCAATTACAGATGAAGAAGTCCAAGAACTTGCAAAACAAGCTGTAATTATCGAAAAGCACTACGGTCGTCCTATGGACATCGAATGGGCAAAAGACGGAAACGATGGCAAATTGTACATAGTACAAGCGCGCCCAGAAACCGTTCGCTCAAACGAAGATGCCAATATTATGGAGCGTTTTCAATTAAATGGCACAAGCAATGTAATTGCTGAAGGCCGCGCAATTGGTCATAAAATTGGTAGTGGTGTTGTTCGTGTACTTGATTCAATTAAAGAAATGGACCAAGTACAAGAAGGCGACATTTTAGTTACCGATATGACCGACCCAGATTGGGAACCTATCATGAAGCGCGCCGCGGCTATTGTTACAAACCGTGGTGGGCGTACGTGTCACGCAGCAATTATTGCCCGTGAACTCGGTATTCCTGCGGTAGTTGGCTGTGGTAACGCAACCGATTTAATTAAAGCAGGCCAAGAAGTAACGGTATCATGTGCTGAAGGCGATACAGGTTACATCTACGAAGGTATTTTAGATTTTGAAATACTGACGTCGCGCGTTGATAAAATGCCAGAACTGCCAATGAAAGTGATGATGAACGTAGGTAATCCAGACCGCGCGTTTGACTTTGCACGTTTACCACATGCAGGTGTTGGCCTTGCCCGTGTTGAATTTGTAATTAACCGCATGATTGGTGTTCACCCTAAAGCGCTATTAAATTTTGATGCCCAATCACCTGCGTTACAAGCAGAAATTACCGACATTATTGCCGGATACGAATCACCGGTAGAGTTTTATATCTCTAAATTAGTAGAAGGTATTTCAACCCTAGGCTGTGCCTTTGCACCAGAGCGTGTAATTGTTCGTATGTCTGATTTTAAATCAAACGAATATGCAAACTTAGTAGGTGGTGAGCAGTACGAACCTGAAGAAGAAAACCCAATGATTGGTTTTCGTGGTGCTGCACGTTATATCTCTGAAGACTTCCGTGATTGTTTTGCCCTTGAGTGTGAAGCAATTAAACGCGTAAGAAACACGATGGGTATGACCAACATTGAAATCATGATCCCATTCGTACGTACCCTTGAAGAAGGTAAACGTGTTATCGAATTACTAGAAGAGCATGGCCTTAAACGTGGTGAAAATGGTCTAAAAGTAATCATGATGTGTGAGCTTCCTTCAAATGCATTACTTGCCGATGAATTTTTAGAGATGTTTGATGGTTTTTCTATCGGCTCTAACGATTTAACTCAGCTAACACTTGGCCTTGACCGTGACTCAGGCCTAATCGCACATCTATTTGATGAGCGTAATCCTGCGATTAAAAAGCTACTTTCTATGGCAATTAAAACCGCTAAAGAAAAGGGCAAGTATGTAGGTATTTGTGGTCAAGGTCCTTCAGATCATGAAGACTTTGCAGCATGGTTAGTAGAGCAGGGCATTGATTCTGTTTCACTAAATCCAGATACAGTACTAGAAACATGGTTATACCTAGCAGACAAACTTGCTAAGTAATCATCAATATCCGTAACAAATAAAAATGCCAGCTATTAAGCTGGCATTTTTGTATGTGGCATAATTTAGCGTGCTAATTTTTTATCTAAATAATTACACGATTTAGTTAAGGCTTTTTGGCAAAGCTTTAAATAATGCGTGGCTTTTGGGTAATAAAACGAAAAACACAGTAACCCCGCCATAAAAAATATCAGGGAGGGGCCTGGAACTACAGCAAAAAATAGCCCCAGCAAAATAAACAACACAGCTATGATCTGTAATAGTAATTTTTTCATATAAATCTCTACACATTGGTTTAACTTGATTATAAATACAGAACCTCAAAATACGATAAAAAGAGTGTTACAAACTGTAAAATCTTCAATTTCTATTAGCCATCACCATGATATAATTACACAAATGCCTTAAATTATCGCCGTCATGATAGCAACAATTACACAGCAAGATGCAGCGACCGAGCTTGTCGCAAACTACTTAAGTACACTTAAAAATCAGGGATTTAGTGGAGACACCGATGCAAGCTATGCAACACGTTTAACCGCCTCTACCGATAACAGTATTTATCAGCAAATCCCACAAGGTGTTATTTTTCCTAAAACCGAAAAAGACATTCAACTGGCATTGCAAACAGCATCTCGCGACCCATTTTTGTCGCTTACTTTTGGCCCTCGTGGTGGTGGTACAGGTACTAATGGGCAATCACTCACACCAGGAATAGTGGTTGATTTGTCTCGCTACATGCGCGAAATACTCGAAATTAACGTTGAGGAAGGTTGGGTTAGAGTACAAACAGGTGTAATTAAAGATCAATTAAACGACTTTTTAAAACCGTACGGCTTTTTCTTCTCACCCGACTTATCAACCAGTAACCGAGCAACCATTGGCGGAATGATCAGTACAGATGCATCAGGTCAAGGTTCATTAGTATACGGTAAAACCAGCGACCATGTTTTAGGACTTACTACCTATTTAGTCGATGGCAGCCCAATGGTGACATCACCAATAGACATAGAAAAAGCTAAAGTAATAGCCGAACAAGAATCATTAATCGGTAGCCTTTACAAAACAGTATTGGAAATTTCTTTAAATGAACGCCAAGCAATTTTAGAAAAATTTCCACGCTTAAATCGCTTTTTAACCGGCTACGACCTAGAGCATGTGCTAAGTGATGACTTACAAACTTTTGATATGAGTAGGCTAATTACCGGATCAGAAGGCTCACTAGGTATAGTTACTGAAGCTAAATTAAACTTAACTCCCATAGCCGAATTTAAAACACTGATAAATATTAAATACGACAGTTTTGATTCGGCACTTCGCCACTCTCCCTTTTTAGTTGATGCGCGTGCAACATCGGTAGAAACAGTCGATAGCAAAGTATTAAACCTGGCTCGCGAAGATATTATTTGGCATTCAGTATCGGACTTAATAACCGATGTACCAAATAAAGATATGCAAGGACTCAACATGGTTGAGTTTAATGCAGTATCACCTGAAGATATAAAAGACAAAGTAAACACACTTTGTACATTATTAGACGAGTGCGTAGCAAATCAAACCAATGGTGTCATTGGCTATCAATTAACCAGCAGTAAAAGTGACATTTTAAAAATTTATGCAATGCGTAAAAAATCTGTCGGGTTACTCGGTAATGTTAAAGGCAGCCAAAAGCCATTGGCCTTTGCTGAAGATACCGCCGTACCGCCAGAAAACTTAGCCGACTACATTGTAGAATTTAGAGCATTACTCGATAGCCATAATTTACAATACGGTATGTTCGGCCATGTTGACGCGGGTGTTTTACATGTACGCCCGGCGCTAGATATGTGCGACCCAGAACAAGAAAAACTGCTTCGTAAAATTTCAGACGAAGTTGTAAAACTTACCGCTAAATACGGTGGCTTAATGTGGGGCGAACATGGTAAAGGTTACCGAAGTGAATACGGCCCTGAGTTTTTTGGCGAGCATTTATTTAAACAACTACGTAAAATAAAAACAGCGTTCGACCCTAATAACAGAATAAACCCTGGGAAAATATGTACTCCTATAGAAAGTGAGGACTCACTAGTTAGTGTAGATGGGCAAAAACGTTCGTACTTCGATAAGCAAATTTCTATCGATGTAAAAACAAGTTTTAACAATGCAATGACCTGTAATGGTAACGGCATTTGTTTTAACTACGACGAAAATTCTCCCATGTGTCCTTCATATAAAGTAACCGGCGATCGCAGGCATTCGCCAAAAGGCCGCGCAACATTAATGCGAGAATGGTTACGACTTCAAGAGTCTAAAAATGTTGATTTGCTCGAAGTAGAAAAAGAGCTTAACAAAGGCGAAGTTATTACCTGGTGGGAGCGTTTTGTTCATAGCCGTGAAAAAAACAAAGGTGTTTACGATTTTTCTCACGAAGTAAAAGAGTCAATGGATGAATGTTTAGCGTGTAAAGCGTGTTCAACATCTTGCCCAATTAAAGTGGATGTACCTACCTTTAGAGCACGCTTTTTAAATTATTATCACAGTTATTACGCGCGCCCACTTAAAGATTATTTAGTCGCTAACATTGAAAGTTCGGCGCCTGTAATGTCTAAATTTGCACGCGTGATCAACCCAATTGTTAAAACAAACTTAGTAAGTAGTTTAATTAAAAAAACAGTAGGGTATGTAGATACCCCCCAATTAAGTGTGCCTTCACTTGAAAAGCGCGTAGCAAAAGCACATAAATTTAATTTTGAACTATTAAATTCACTTTCAAGCGATGAACAAAATGACTATGTGCTAATAGTGCAAGACCCGTTTACCAGCTTTTACGAAGCCGAGTTAGTGCAAAGTTTTATAACACTTATCACCGCGCTGGGTAAAAAGCCGATGATATTACCGTTTAAACCTAATGGTAAAGCCCAACACGTAAAAGGGTTTTTGCATGAGTTTAAAGTAACCGCAAAAAATGGCGCAGAGTTTTTAAATAAACTCGCTGATATTAATTCGCCTTTGGTTGGTTTAGATGCATCGTTAGTTATGTGTTATCGTGATGAATACAAAACCATTTTAGAAAATAATCGCGGCGAGTTTCATGTACAACTTGCCCATGAATGGTTACAAACTCAATCGTTTAAATCATTATCGGCTAAACAAAAAACCGATACTGAATTTACATTATTGAGCCACTGTACAGAAACAACCGCTTTACCAAAAGCGGCAAGTGTATGGAAAACAATTTTTACTGATATTGGTTTAACCCTAAATACAACCAATACCGGGTGTTGTGGCATGGCCGGTACTTATGGCCATGAAGCACAAAACCAAGAAAATTCCCGTGCACTGTACGAAATGAGTTGGAAACCAATAGTAGATAAAAATAAACCAGAGCAACTTTTATCTACCGGTTTTTCGTGCCGCAGCCAAGTAAAACGCTTTGAGCAATTTAAACCAAAGCACCCTATAGAGTTGCTCGCACAGGTACTTAGCTAGTAAAAGTTAAAAATAAAAAAGGCGTAACTTAAAAATAAGTTACGCCTTTTTTATTAATACCAATTCGCTTAGTTAAGTGATTTATTTTAAAGCTAAAAACGTGTTTATACCAAAGCAATAAATTCGCTAATTTTTATAAACGCTATTTAGATTTTTTAACGAAGCTATCTGCAATTGGCTTTGTACTTATACCGTGTATAAATACGCTAAATAAAATAGTGGTCATTGCAATAGTGGCAATATCGTATTTATTTTCTATTTGCGTGTCTATTACCATTAAAGTAAAAACAATAGATGCCAAACCACGTGGCCCAAACCATGCAAAAGTAAAACGTTCCTTCCAATTAAGTGCTGTAAATTGCAACGATAACATAACCGGAATTATTCTAATTAATGTAGTGCTTAGTAAGGCATACACAATTATATTAGTATTTAATTTGGGGATTACTAAATACGCACAAACAAATCCAAATAAACACCAAATCATTAACGATGTAAAATCAGCAATGTGCTCTGAATCCTCTATTAGCTCAGCGCGAATATCAGTTTTAGAAAATTTATCAAATAACAAACCTGCAATAAATACCGCTATAAAACCGCTGCCATGAAAATATTGAGTGATAGAAAACACCGCCATCGCAAAACCTAAAAGTAAAAATGGGCTGGTGCTTTTTGCAAAGTAATGGCGCTGCATTGCAAAATTTAATGCCGGAATAAATATCGCTATAGAAAAACCAGCAATCAATAATGCTAAGCCAAGCTCTCTTGAAAACACACCTAATGTATGTGAAGCAGTAATAGCAGAGTCAGGGTTTTTAGCTAATAAAATAAAAATTAAAAATACGGGTACACATAAGCCATCGTTTAATCCGCTTTCGGTATTTATACCTTCTCTAATTTTTTCGGGGACTTGTGTACTTTGCAATAACCCTTTACTCAAAGCGGCATCGGTTGGTGTAAGTATAATTGCCAACAGTGCCGATTGAATTAACGACAACTCTGCAAATAAAAATAAGCTAACACCAATACCGCACAATAAAGTTAAGGGTAGGGCAACAAATAATAATAGGCTAGGGTATTGAAAACTATGCCTCAATACACCTAACTTAGATTTAGCCGCATCAGAAAATAAAAATATACTTAGTGTTAGCTCTATCAGAGGTAATAAATAATCTATTCCTGTTTTTAGTTTTTCGCCTTCATTAGGAAGTAAAAACGCCAAAAACATGCCGCCAATAACAAAAAACATAGGGCCTGTTATTTCTGTGCGCTCTAACTGCCTTATTGAAATTGAATAAACTAAAAATAAAAAACCAATAAATGCTATTACTAAGTATTCCATTAAATTTTCCTTTTAACCCCTGATTTTGCTCGCTCTTTAATATTTGTTTGAATGTAAATTTGATCGGTTGTCGCAATTTTAGAATGGCCTAAATCTTCCGATAAATGTTTTAGCGGTCGAGTTTGCGCATCATGTGTTGCACCCGTGTGACGAAGCCAATGGGCAGTGGCCGCTTCAAGTTGTTCTGCATCATCTTTAAACCCGTCATCAAGTAACGATTGCTGAGCTAAATCAAAACTTTGCTGCACTAAACGCCTAATTTGCCTAACGGTCATCCCACCTTGGCCACGAATTTTATGCACCAATGGCTCAGATTCATCAACGCGAGGTAGGGCGGGTAACCCTCTGTATAATCGGTAACGTTTTAAATACTCAACAAAATCATCACTTAACGTAACATCTCGTAGCTTATTACCTTTACCCATAATTCGTAAAAACCAAAATCCGTCATTATCTTGCCAAAAGTGTGACATAACTGGCGACCACTGCGGGCGCTCTGATAATTCTGATATACGTAAATATAGCCCTTTTAAACACGCGAGCGTAAATAGGTTACGTTCAAGCTCTGGTTTTTTTTCACATAAATCGCGTGTTACGCCAAATACATATTCCCATTGTATGTCACTTAAAGTGTCTGGGATCTGAATTTGAGATTGAACTACCAAATAGGGGCTATTTTTTTTCACTACAGGCACAAAGTTAGCAAACGTTTTTTCTTCTAAAATAGAAAACTTATAAAATACATTTAGCGCAGTAAACATAGCCGCTAATGTTTGCTGGCTCGCAATTGACTCTTTTAATATAAAAGGGCGCCAATTTTGATTTAATCGACGAATACCTTGTTCATCTTTGTAACGCCATTGCACCGAAGTTGATGCCCATTTTTTATCTGGCTCAGCCATAAAATCAACATACGCTTCAATGTCTTCGCGCTTTAAACTAAATACAGATTTTTCGGCAATTAGCCAAGACCACAAATAAAATCGTTCAAGCTCATTACGAAAACGATTAAATGTTGCCTCAGATTTTCGGCCGTACACATATAAAAATTGGTATAAAAATTTAAGATCGTCCTTTGATTCAGTTACAGTCAAGCCAACTTGCTGTATAAAGGATGCAAGTTCTGGGTATTCTGAGTTTAGAGTACCGTCGTCAAGATGAGCAATTTGGTATCTTAATTGTTTTAACGTATCAACTAAAGCAACAAGCATAATGTATAAATATTCAATAAAATAATAGACTTACAGCTTAACGTTAAAGTCCGATACTGTCTAGTATTGGACATAGTGAAAGTATATTTATTTAAACATTGTTGTGCATTGGTATGAATCTTATTAAGGAAAGTTTTATGAAAAAATTTATAGTGTTAGGCCTACTTACAATAAGTGTATTACTAACAGGTTGTGCTACTACAGGTAGTGCTTCACCTAGCGAAAAACGCGCTTTAGTACAAAGCATGAAAAACAATACCCTCGACAAATTATACGCACAAAAACCCGATGTTAAAAAACAAATTGCCAATTCTTCCGGTTACGCCGTATTTGATAACGCAAACGTAAATGTCGTTTTAGCTAGTTTTGGTGGCGGGTACGGTGTAGTAAAAAATAACTTAACGGGTAAATCAACCTACATGAATATGGGTGAAGCCGGTTTAGGGCTTGGTTTAGGCGTTAAAGATTTTAACGTTGTTATGGTTTTTCATAACCAAGCGGCAGTAAATAGATTTATTGAACACGGTTGGGCCTTTGGCGGAAATGCAGATGCAGCAGCAAAATACGAAGATAAAGGTGGAGCACTGGTTGCAGAAGCCATTGCCGACCAAGTTACCGTATATTCTTTAACCGAAAATGGCCTTGCACTTCAAGCAGTACTAAAAGGCACTAAATTTTGGGTAGATTCTGAGCTAAATTAACACCTAATTACTCTCCTAAAAGCGGGCTGGTTTGTATAAATCACGCTCGCTTTCTTATAAACCAGTTAATTTAACATAACGTAACTTATGAGCCATGATTGATAAGTTGTAAATTCTTTTACAACGTTGTATATTTTTAATACTGTTAATTATTTAAAGGAATAAAAAGTGACTACTTTCAAAATATTGATGTTTTTCATATTTTTCACCCTATCCATAAGTAATGCGTTTGCAAATAGCTCAACATCTTCATATTTAAAAAATGAAATCAATGAAGCCCATAAAGCTTATTTGTTTAATGATACTGCCACCGGTTTATATGCATTAAACTCACTAGCTCGTTTATTAAAGTATATTGGCCCAGATGAACTTTCAATTGAAGGAAAAAACTTAAACCTTGCTTTAACTTACTTCCCAATTGGACTATTACATGAAAAAAATGGTGATGAACTACTTAAAGGTAAATATTTTTCACAAGCAATAGTTTTAGTTCCAAATTCAGAGGAAATTCTAACTAATGACTTTCGCTCTCTAGTTAATAAACTTGATAAAAATTTTAGTGAATAAAAATTTTTATAGGTAAGAATTAGTCGATACTAAAAATTTTTTTATAGAAATGAAACCGTGAAATTTTATTTCACCAAATCGTTATATAAATAATAAAGCTAGTTATTTAGGTATTAATAATTAGCTTTTTTAATTAAAAATTACACCATATCTTATGACGCTTATCTATATTAGTAGAGCAATACATTAGCAATCAAATTAAGCTCAAACTACTTTTTGACAAAGATTATTTTATAAATTTTTATTTATGAGATTGGATATATTTCCCTATCGAATCTGCCTTTACTTATAAACAGTACCTAACTTATTGTTATTTCTAATTCATACATTTATTTAATCATTAATTTCTTATCAAATTCCTCAGCCAACCTTTCAGTTTCACTAAAAACGGTATTCCAATATTTAATACGTGTGTCTGCATCAAGATCTTTAAAGTCGTTTCTGTCTGGAATTTTTCCGTAAGGTAAACCGGCTATAAATTCTTTTGATGGGGTGATCATCACAACGTTATCGTAATTTTGTGGTGCCACTTTACGTTTTAAATTTTTATCAAACCACCCTGCTTTTGGCTCGCTATTAAAATGCGGATATAAAATTAAGCCTGGGTTATTAATTTTTAAATCAAAGTGGTAGTCAATTATTCCGCCATCGCGATAAATACCGGGTGGCGAGCCTGCAATATTTTTTACGCCTTGCATAACAAGGGGTATAGAGCCTGATGCAAGTAAGGCATCTTTTAAATTTGTTTGGCTAAGTGGTATGTTTTGGGTTTTAAAATTATAACTGTCGGTTATTGATAAATTGCTGTTTGGCGCACCAAAAATAAATCGCTCGTACTGCGAGCCTAATAATCTTCGGTTAACCCGATTAAGCATGTAACTTTTTGATAAACCTAGAAGTTGAATTAATTTATTTTCACTGGCAATAAACCCATTCGATTTTGCCACTATAAAATGCGCTTTAAAAATAGGATTATTTAAAATTTCGGTTACGCCGTGCTCCCCAAATACATCATCTAATAATGCGCGGGCTTTTAGTGTAATTTCAGCGGGTGTTGGTTTATTACTAGAATACCGCGTTTGCGAATACGATTTTGCTAAACGCTCAATGGCAGTAACGGGGTCGTTTTGCGCAAAACAGGCTGATCGAAATGCGCCAGCAGATGAACCAATTAAGTTAAGTGGTTGGGTTCGGTTTTTAAAAAATTCACCAAAAATATATTTGTCTAAGCCAAATAATGTAAACCATTTAGGCCCGCCACTTGCCCCTAAAAAAGAGGTAAATAACTCGGGTTTAAAGCCCTGCTCGTTAATAATTTTTGCTGCTGTTTTACCTGCGTGAATGTCGATCATTAAATCAGTTTACCTTGTTATTCTTATATTTTAGTGCTGTTCACATAACCCAAAATTGAATAGTTATGCAAAATTAAAAAGCGGTTTTATGTTGCCATAAAACCGCTTTTTATCGTTAAAATTGCTTAAAATACGGGAATCAATCCCAAATGCCGCTTTCGCATTTACCCTGTACTTTTACGTCTTTTACTTTAAATTCGGGCTCTATGCCTTTTTCTCGTTGTGTGTTGTAGTCGCGATTAACAGACAAAATAGTTGGCGTGAGCAATATAATAGCGATTACGTTAACCACTGTCATTAACCCTAATGCTATATCGGCTAAATCCCAGACTTCTTTTAGAGATGCCGATGCCCCCCACAGCATCATTGATAAATAAAGTAATGTATAAATTGTGCGCCCTACTTTGTTATCGAGCTTAAATAAATGCAGGTTACTTTCGGCGTAAGCATAGTTGGCCACTACCGAGGTAAAAGCAAATAAGGTTATGGCTGCAGCAACAAAGTACACACCGCCTTGTGCTAAATGTGCAGTCATGGCGCTTTGGGTTAAACGTATGCCTTCCATTTCGCCGCTTATATCTACATCGGCTAATAAAATAACTACCGCGGTACAGCTACAAAGTACAATTGTATCGAAAAACACGCCAAGCATTTGTATATACCCTTGTGTAACTGGGTGATTAGGCATTGGGCTTGCGCTTGCTGCAGCATGCGGCACACTACCTGCGCCGGCTTCGTTAGAATATAATCCGCGTTGTATACCGTTTTTAATGGCAGCGCCCATTGCTCCTGCGCCTGCTTCTTGTAAACCAAACGCTGATAAAAACACATCTTTAAGCATGGCAGGCACTTGCGGTAAATTCATAATCGTAATAATAACCGCCGCGGCTACAAATAATATGCCCATTAGTGGCACTACTCGCTCGGCAAAGCGGGCAATGGCTTTAAAGCCACCTAATATAATTGAGCCTGCTAATACGGTAATAACTAATCCAGAATAAAAGGTAGGTACTTGAAAAGCATAGTTAAGGGCGTCGGTTATGGTATTGGTTTGCATAGCACTAAAAGTAAAGCCATAACCTAAAAATAAACACGCGGCAAACACAATAGCAAAGGCACGGCTGCCCAAACCTTGTTGAATATAATAGGCGGGGCCGCCTCTAAATTCGCCACTACTATCGCGTACTTTATACACTTGCCCTAATACACTTTCGGCAAAGCCGGTTGCCATGCCGAGTATGGCTATAACCCACATCCAAAATATGGCGCCGCTTCCGCCTAGCGAAATTGCAACAGCGACCCCAGCTAAGTTACCTGTACCTACACGGGCACACAAGCCAGTACACAATGCTTGAAATGATGAAATGTCGTCTTTTTTACACTTGCTACTGCCTTTTAACAGGCTAAACATGTGTTTAAATTTTACTATTTGAATTGCTTTTAAACGTACCGAAAACCAAATACCTGCAAACAGTAGTATGTAGATTAGTATTTGGCCTTCTCCCCATAATAGGCCATTTACACTTTTTACTACGGTATCGAACATGGGCTAATCCTTTTGTATTTATTATGTTTTTACTCAGCGCGTAGTTGAGTAATTGGCATTTAATAATGCATGTTAGCCATAGATTAAGGCAGCTAAACTGCCTTTGGATGTTGACTTAGTGGTAGGTTATTTACTTTGCAGGTGTATGCCAGCAATCATGCATCTAACCGAACCTCCCGCCGACTCTATGGTTGGTATAGGTAACGGAACAAGTTTAGCTGTTTTTTGTATTGCTGCTTTTTGCTCGGTTGTAAGTGCATTAAACGCCGTTTGTGAGAGTGCTAAAATACGACCATTTGTACCTTGTAGCTCTATTGCGTTGCCGCAAAAGCTACTTATTTGCTCATTAGATAAGTTTATTACTTCTAAATGGCTTTGTATAAAATGGCTAGTTAATTGTTTGTGCTGACTATTTGGCACCATATTTAAGCTGATCATGGCAAACTCTGTGGCTACACACATTAATACATTAGTATGATAAACCGCAGTACCTTGCTCATCGTATGCGTTAAATACAACAGGTTTTAGCTTTAATTGCTCGCACACTGTATTAACCACGGTTTTAGTAGTGCGCTTAGATTCTACTGCATAAGCAAGCTTATGCGGGTGGTCAATAACAAGCGATCCTGTGCCTTCTAAGAATGCATTTTCTTTCGCTAAAAATGAATAATCAGTCACAGACAACACTTTATAGTGATTAGTCAAAAAATCAATAATATCTTTTCGATATTCTAACCTTCTGTTTTCTGCGTACATTGGGTACATAACTAGCTCGCCACTTTGATGGGTAGAAAACCAATTATTTGGAAACACAGAATCGGGCGTGTGTGTATGTTCGTCTTCAAAAAGATGAACCGTTACGCCCTCGTTTTGTAATAATTTAACCGCATTAGTGACTTCGTCAAAGGCAAGCTGACTCTGATTTTGTGAGTTGCAGGTACTTTGAAACGTGTTGTCTAACATGGTTTGTGGGTTAGATGTAAAGTGATGCGGGCGCACCATCACCACCGCTGTTGGGGCTTGCTTTATGTGGCTCATGCGACTTGCTCTTGCTTAGGTGTTTTTGATGGTTGTGTACTATTAAGTACCGAAAATAAATTACGCGGATCAGCTTGTTGTGTAATTAAATCAAGTAGTTCAAACTCACCCGCAGCCACCAGCGCGTCTTTAATATACACCAGCGCGGTAAAGTCTTCGCTTGCAAAGCCTACCCCATCAAAAATAGTAAGCTCGTTGTTACTTGTACGCCCAGGTGTTTGTTTATTAATTACTTTATGAAACTCTGTTACGGCAAAGGTTTCGCTCATTTGCTGTATTTCGCCCTCTATTCTGGTTTGCGGTTCGTACTCTACAAACACATTTGCGCGCGTTAATAATTGTGAATCAAGCTCTGTTTTACCAGGGCAATCGCCACCAATGGCATTTAAATGCACGCCCTGGGGGATCATATCGCTGGTTAAAATAGTGGCATTTTTTTTATCGGCTGTGCAGGTGGTAATAATGTGCGCGCCTTGTACGGCTTCTTCTGCGCTATTGCATAGAGTTACATTTAAGCCGTAACCACTTAAGTTGTTGTAGGCTTTTTGTGAGGCATTTTTATCAATATCGTATAAACGAATGTGAGTAATGCCTAATACGGCTTTAAAAGCTAATGCCTGAAACTCAGACTGTGCACCATTACCAATTAATGTAAGCGTTGTTGAGTGCTTAGGCGCTAAATACTTTGCCACAAGCGCCGATGTAGCCGCTGTACGTAAGGCTGTTAGTAAGCACATTTCGCTGATCATAACTGGATAGCCGCTATCAACATCCGACAAAATACCAAATGCGGCCACGGTTTGAAGTTCCTTAAAGGTGTTTTTTGGATGACCATTTACATATTTACAGCTAAACATTTTACCGTCGCTTACGGGCATAAGCTCTATTACGCCATCAGGAGAGTGCGCCGCATAACGTGGCGATTTATCAAATTCTTCCCAGCGAGCAAAGTCGTGTTCTAATCTTTGAGTAAGCTCAAGCAATACGTTTTCTATTCCGACTTTATTTATAAGTTTGGCCATTGCCTGTACGCTAACGAATGGAACACCTTGTTTAGGTTGTGCGATAAAATGACTCATAAATACCTCTTTAATGACTAAATAAATTAATTGAAATAAGTTTATAGACCAGAGGTGTTACTTAAAATGCCAAAAGTTTATACAAATAATAGTATTTTTTATCAAATTGCTATGCATTAAAGTACAAATTTAGTAATTTGTAATAAACACATAACCCAAGGCGTTTTATGACCCCTTACATTTACGACTCATTAGATAACGCATTAATAGCCGAATTACGAAAAGATGGCCGCGCTTCTATTTCAGCCCTAGCCGATGTTTTAAAGGTGTCGCGCGGGACAGTGCAAAACCGCTTAGACCGTTTAGTCTCATCCGGCGCTATATTAGGCTTTACGGTGCGTGTACACGAACACATAGAAACCGAAGCTGTAAGAGCAATAATGATGGTGGAAGTGGTGGGTAAATCTACATCGCAGGTAATTAAAACCATGCGCGGCATACCAGAGCTAACAAAGTTACATACAACCAATGGCGCTTGGGATTTAGTGGCTGAAATACAGGCGGCAAATTTAGGTGAGTTTGATGGCGTACTCAGGCAAGTACGCGAAATAGAAGGCATTTTAAATAGCGAAACCAGTATATTATTGTCATCTACTTAGGTTTAATTAACGCCATGTTTTACTTAAAGTATGTTAGACAATACTCGGTTTATGTATTAGCTAATGGAGTAGGCAATGAATAAGCTTTCTATTCGGTATTATTCGCAAGATATAAAGCGCCACCAGCACAATTATCATCAACTCGTTTTACCCCTACACGGGGAAATTTTTATAACGTTAAATAATGACTATAAAACAACGGTGAGTACGGGCAGTTGTATCGTTATAGAGAAAAACGTAGTGCATGCCTTTACGGCCGATGAAGCCGCGCGTTTTATTGTGGCAGATTTAGACGCGCTCCCTGAAAACCTTATTAACCTTTTATGCCCTAAAATCTCAATAGATAGCCGTTTATTAAGTTACTTACAGTTTATAGAGCAGCAACTGCTCGTTGTTAGCGATGAAAAGCTTACTAATTCAACTTTTGATTTATTTTACTTATTACTTTGTGAGCAAAGCAGCCACAGTAATATTGATAAGCGAATAGATAATGTAATAACCACTGTTAAGCAAAATTTAGCCTACCCCTACACGTTAAAAGAGCTGGCCGATATAGCCTGTTTAAGCGTTACACAATTTAAAACTGTGTTTAAAAAAAGTACCACTATGAGTGCGCTGCAATATTTAACTATGTTGCGAATGCAGCACGCTCGCGCCCTTTTAACCCATTCAGACTTACCGATTGCTTTAGTAGGTGAGCGCATTGGTTATAACGATGCCTCTGCGTTTAGCCGCCGGTTTAATTTATATTTTGGACAGCCACCTAAAGCGTTTGCAAAGCAGTAATATAGATAACCTAAACACGAGATAATAAAGCAAGCTCAAGCAGAGCGTAGGTTAAATAGCGTCAGAGCAAACAATAACACCGTCTTTTTAGCATATTTCTAAAAACCTATATTGATACACTCAGTACATAGTATTTACGGAGGGTAATTAATGGCAACACACATAGGGTTTTTAGCAATATTTTCGTGGGGGCTTTTAGCATTACTAGGTAATTTAACCAAAGCGCTCCCGGCTTTTCAGTTACTTTTTATGTGCTTTGCACTTTCTTTTATTATTTTATTAGTAAAACGTTTTGCTACAAAACAGCCATTATTAACCCCTCCAAAGCTTTCTAAAAAACAAATGATAATAGGTGTTACCGGCTTATTTGGTTTTCACTTTTGTTATTTTATGGCTTTAAAATACGGCCCTTTAATAGAGGTAAGTTTAATTGTGTACCTTTGGCCATTATTACTGGGTGTATTTGTGGCTACCCCTTGGTCTAAATTTAAAGCAATATTAGGCGGATTACTGGGGTTTTTAGGCACGCTTAGTTTAATTACCGATGGCAGTGGGTTATCTATCAATAGTGAGTATTACTTAGGGTATTTTTTTGCAGGATGCTGCGCAGTACTGTGGTCTAGTTATTCTTATTTAATGTCGCAATTTAATAGCCAAGTAGATGACATAGGCTGGCTTTCGCTTATTGTGGCTGTGCTTGCCCTTTGTGCACATTTTTATTTTGAAACAACCGTTATTAGTTTGCCTGTTTCACAATGGCTAGGCGCTATTTTATTAGGGTTAGGCCCAGTGGGAGGTGCATTTTATTTATGGGATCATGGTTTAAAATTCGGTAACCGCTCGCTATTAGCCTCGTTAAGTTTTTTAACGCCGGTGCTTTCTACCTTTATTTTAATACTCGCCTCGCAGGCTCCTTTTAGTTGGTCAGTATTTATTGCTTTAGCACTTATTTTATTAGGCGCGGCGATTAGCAATAAAAAGCCATCTATAAATTTAAAAAAAGCATCGCTTTAATTTTTCCACTGCACTTTACCAACGCTTAAACTTAAGTAGTAATTTAAGTTTAAGCGTTAATACACAGCTACATAGCGTAGCTGTGTGCGTAATCTACTATACGTGCGTTTTGGCTTTTTAAATAAGCGCGGCCTGCTTTTACACCTAGCTTATGATCAAAGCGTAAATCGTCGTTTGAGCTACCTAATAATTTACTATGTAGCTTTTCGTCTGCAAAAATTTGTATAATTTCTACATCACTAGGCGGGTTGGCAATAAACGTTAGCTCGTCTAGGTATGCTTGCTCGTGTTGAATCAAGTAATCAAGTGTTTTTGGGCAGTAGCCTGATGCACATGCAAATGTTCTAAGCTTTTGAACCCATGCAGTTTGCGCCTGAAAATGCTCATCAACGGTTCTTATTACCACGATTTTTCGTGCGCCACGGTTATAAGCTTCGCGTACAGGCAAGGGCGCAGCTAAGCCGCCATCTAAATAAAAATCTTCACTTGATTGCTCTGCAGCTAAATGCGCTTCGTTTGCCGCTTTTGTACCTAACCAAGGAGTAAGTTTAACGCCTTGTTTATACAAAAAAGGTAACGCGCTCGATGCTTTTAACAAATCGCGCCATTGCTTACCCTCGCCTGTAGGTGAAAGGTAATAGGCTTTTCTGTCGCGTGCATTGGTTGCCGTTATAAGCAGCTCACGCTCGCCTAAGCTGGTTTTTGCTGTTTTAAAATCAATGGCTCTGTTTACTTCGGTGGTTTTTTCAAAGTACCAGTCTAAATCAACAATGTGCTTGCCCATTAAACCACGCCCTAATTGAAAAAAGCGTTTGTTACGCGAAAGCCCTCTAATTAAGCGTTTAGCGTAACCTTTTTGGCGCGCTAAATAGCTTGTTAAATTTTGCGAGCCGGCAGAGGTGCCAATAAATAAATCAAATGGGTCGTAGTTTTGCTCTAACCATGCATCTAAAACACCGGCTGTGAATATCCCTCGTTGTCCGCCACCTTCAGCTATCAGAGCAACTTTTGGCTGCGCTGTATGAGTAACTGAATTAGCCGATGCGGTTGTTAGAGCGTTCACGGTGTACCTTCCTTTAATTTAATGATGTTTGGTTAATAACTACATTATAAAAAATAAAAGTAATGTCTTAAAATTGATTGTTTAAATCAGTTTGATTGAAAAAACAGAACGATAAATAATGCAAAATGGGCCTTATCCTTGGCAACCTAAGTATGTTTAATTATCGATAGCGTTTGTTCAGACATCACTTAAAGTTAATAAGTTTGTATTCACTTTTAATGATGTCTACATAGTAGCAAGGCTTGTGTGTACGCTTGCTTAACTAAACACTTCCTTTTTTAATTAATGCTTTATTTCCATTAAAATTTCTAGAGCTCGGTGGCGTTTTTCGCTGTCGTAAACATCGTTGGTAAATATAAACTCATCCACTTCTAGCTCTTTAGCTATCATTTGTAATTTATGTTTTATACTCACATGCCCGCCAACAACGCTTAAGCTTAAAAAGTTTTCTACGTGGGCGCGCTCTTGCTCACTCCATAAACCTTCCATACTCTCTACCGGTGGCTTTAGCCACAGCTCTTTGCCGCGTATTAATTCAAGCACGCGTTGCTTTGAGGTGGTAGAGAGGTACTGCGCTTCTTCATCGGTTTCTGCTGCTACCAGCGGTAAGGCAAGCATTACATAGGGTTTATCGAGTACATTTGAGGCTTTAAATTCTCGCTTATATAGTGCGATGGCATCGTGTACAAAACGCGGAGCAAAGTGCCCTGCAAATACATAAGGCAACCCTTTTTGCGCGGCCAATTGGGCGCTAAACAAACTTGAGCCTAATAACCAAAGCGGTACGTTTGTGTCCTCCCCCGGAATAGCACGTATAGGGTGTGTGCCATTGTATGGGCCTAATAATGTTTGCAGCTCTGTTACCTCCCCTGGGAAGTTTTCTGCGCGGCTCATATCATTATTTAGCGCACGGCTGGTTACTGGATCACTACCAGGGGCGCGGCCAAGGCCTAAATCTATTCGTCCAGGGTATAAACTCTCTAACGTACCAAATTGCTCAGCCACAACTAAGGGCGAATGATTCGGCAGCATTATTCCGCCAGAGCCAACCCGTATACGCTGAGTTTTACCTGCAATGTGACCTACTAATATAGAGGTGGCAGCACAAATTATACCAGGCATATTGTGGTGCTCGGCCAGCCAAAAGCGGTTAAACCCTAATTGGTCGGCGCGCTGGGCGTATTTGGTGGTTTTATTGAGCGTATGAGAAACGCTGTCCCCTTTGATCATGGGGGCAAGCTCTAATAACGAAAAGGGAATGGAAGATAACAAAATAGCAGCTCCTTAAAATGCATGCTAATAATGGGCTTCATCATCAGCATAAAACACTTAAATGGGTCTGCTATTTATTCAATTCAAGTTAGGTAACGGATAAAAGCAAAATAGCGTTAGGCTGTTTTGCTCTAAGGTATTTATGCAAGCTCAGGGCTTTGCTGGCGCTCTTTTTTATAAACCTCTGAGTCTACGCCTTTTTTCCAATAACCAGAGGAAACTATATTACTGCGCGGTATATTACAATCCTGGGTAAGTAAGGTTTTTGCTTTGCGCACTAGCCCTGCCTCTAATGCCATAAATACAATAGGTGGCTCGTTCGTGTGTGGCAAATTGTTAAGCGCGCTGAGCATATCGGTATCCGGTGTATCTGTAATTAACCAATTAACATCGCGCTGCGTTTGTAAATCAATAATGTCTTGCTCAGTAGGGGCATGCACAAACGCGTCAATTTTTGCGCTGGCGGGTAACTGCTGCATGTACCCTTTTATTGCATTAACTGAGGTTAAATCGCCTAGTAATACATAATGCGGATGCTGGTAATTATCAAGCTTTTTAGGACCTGGGCCCGCTATGCCAACCTCGTCACCTACTTTTGCAGTTATAGCCCATTGCGTAGCCGGACCTTGGTGCATGTTTATTACAAAGTCGAGCGTTAACGCGCCCGTTGCATCATCAACGTCTCTTATTGTGTAAGAGCGCATGCACGCGGTTTTTAAATTAAAATCAACTTTGCCATTTTGGGGAATAAGCACTTTTACATAGCTGCCAATATGCGCTTGCGTTAAATCCGAAAACTCATCTGAGCCTACAACAATGCGCTGTAAATGCGGTGTTATTTGTTCAGTACTTAGTACCGTAGCTTTGCGAACTTGTTTACTCATTTAAAATCACCTCGTTTAACAAAATAGTTAACTGCTTTTTAAAGCAAGCATTGCACAACGCCCCATTGGTTGATAAAATCAACCATAACAAACTAATTGATATTGTCAACCATTAGAGAGCTTATGAACACGCTTTTATCAAATACCCTATTTGAGCTGATGCAAAATTACCGCGTAACAATTCGCGAGGCTATTAACGCAGGCGACCTGGGTATTAATGCTATGCACGTGCGTTGTATACACATTATTGCCAGTACATCTAACTGTACCGCTAACGACATTGTGACTAAAACACAGCGCGACAAAGCCCAAATTGCCCGCTTAATTAAAGATCTTATTGCCTTAAACCTTATTAATAAGCAAGCAAGTGAGCACGACAAACGCTGCTTTATTTTGTCGCTTACCGAGCAAGGCAATACATTGTTTGATAAGTTATTAGCCTCTGAGCAGCAAATAAATGATCAAATGTGTAAAAACTTAAACCCGCAGCAAATCAAAGACTTTTTAGATATCGCGCAACAAATGATCAAAAACATGGCGTGATCTGTCTTTCATTTCTTGGCATAACTTACACAAAACGCATATACTGTACACTTATACAGTATATGCGTTTTAGGTTGTGTTATGTTTGTTATTCCCGTTTATATAGAAGCCGGTGTGTGTGGGTTTGAATCGCCCGCGGCGCAATACGCCGAGCTCGGTGTTTCTCTTGATGAGCTATTAATAAAGCACCCCGACGCCACCTTTATTGGTATTGCCTCGGGTAATTCCATGCAAGAGGTGGGGATTTTTGAAGGCGACTTACTGCTTGTAGACCGTGCTGAGCAAGCCGATAACGGCGATGTTATTGTTGCCAACTTAAATGGCTTATTCGTGTGTAAGCTATTAGATAAAACCAATGCGCGGTTACTCTCTGCATCGCCTTTACATAAGCCGGTACAACTAACCTCAGCTGATGAGTTTCAGTTAGAGGGAGTGGTTACACTATCAATTAGAATGCACCGCCCAAGCCCTGAGCTATTAAAATGTACGCCTTAGTCGATGCCGTTGCATTTTATGCCAGTGCCGAAAAAGTGTTCGACCCCGCTATTCGCTCTAAACCTGTGGTGGTTTTAACTAATAACGATGGCTGCGTATGTGCGGTATGCCCGATTGCTCGGCGCTTAAACATTCCTAAATTTGGCCCTTATTTTAAAGTTAAGCACCTGCTTGAGCAACACAAGGTGGTTGTACGTTCGAGTAACTATGAGTTGTACGCCGATTTAAGCGCCAAAATGATGAACGTAATTGGCCGCTTTTGCGACACACAATACATATACAGTATTGATGAGTCGTTTTTGCACTTTAATGGCTACACCCCCCTTATACAAAGCTGGCACGAGTACGGGCATACAATAAGGCGCACCGTTTGGCGCGAAACTAAACTCCCTGTGGGTGTTGGTTTTGGCCCAACCCCTACTTTGGCAAAAGCCGCTAACCATGCAGCTAAAAAGCTAAGCGGGTTTGATGGGGTGGCCGTTATAAATAACGAGCAAAGCCGCCAAGCAATTTTACAAAGAATGAGCTGCGCCGATGTATGGGGCATAGGTAAGCGCCTAGCTAAAAAGCTTAATATAATGAACATACATACCGCGTGGGATCTGGCACAGCAAAACCCTAAAACCATGCGCCGCGCATTTAGTGTGGTGGTAGAGCGTACCGTAAGTGAGCTAAATAGTGTAGCGTGCTTAACATGGGACGATGTACGCCAAGATAAGCGAGAAATATATTCTACTCGCAGCTTTGGTGAGAGGATCAGTGAGCCAACTGCACTTAAAACCGCCCTTATTAACCACGTAACCACGGTTGCCAGCAAACTACGAGGGCAGCGCTCATTAGCAAAACAGCTTTATATATTTGCCGCCACTGGCAAACACGAAGACCGCTATTGTAAAAAGTCGTTTATATATAAATTTGCCACCCCCACTAACGATACCTGCGTAATGGCCAATGCTGTATCAGAAGTATTTACTCATATTTACCAGCCAGGTGTACGGTTTTATAAATGTGGTGTAGGCGCTTTAGAGCTTACCTCGGTGCAGTATCAGCAAACTGATTTATTTAGCCAAAGTGCTGATAACCCTAAATTAATGCAGTGTCTTGATACAATAAACAACCGCTACGGAAAAGGCATACTCACCCTAGCCAGCAGCAAACTAAATCAAGGCTGGCATATGAACAGAGATTACTTATCGCCCCAATACACAACGCGCTGGCACGATATACCGCAAATTCATTGCAAGTAAGTTAATCAACCTGTCTTGCAAATGTGCACTCTACTGCGGGGGTATTCTGCGTATATTTGAGCGTTGTAACACTGGTAAACTTAATGCTTTGTCTGATGGTTTTTTCGTTATTGGGGTCAATACAGCGGCTCATTTTTAAGCTGTTATCAACACCATCACTTTTGTATTTATACGAGCTAGTTACAAAACAAAAATTTGGCTTTTTAGTTGTACGGGTGCCGTTGTGTAAACTTTCAAACGCAATATGCTCGCCTAATTTAAAACCCGCGTCTGGGTAAACTGGGTTAATTAAACTCAACTGACTATCCACACACAGAGAGGAGTTAGCAGTTACCACCTGGTAATCGCCAAGCATTGTTTTTAATAACGGTATAAAACGGCTTTTATTACTCGGCGCAGCCAATGCAGATGAACTAATAAAGGTTGTCGAAATTAAAAAACAAAGTAAGGTTTTCATTAAGTGGGCGTATCCTCGTAATAAGTAACGTGCGGCGCTAACTTTTATAACTATAACAGAGATTTAATCTAAAAAAAGGACGCAGCACTTAGCATTATGTAATGCAGTGTTGTAGTTATGTTTTACGAGTAATAAAACAAAGTGGTTTATTTACTAAATAAGCCACTAAGAGTGACTTTACTGCCAGTATTTTGCAAATAATTGCGGATAGCTTTGTTTTAAAAACTTGGGTTTGTCTTTAAAGCGTTTACCTGCCGGTTGCTCGCCTGAGGGTACAAAAGGTAATTCGTCGTCGTTGCGCTCTTCAAATAATAAACCGGCTATTAAGTCGTATTCATCAATATAAGGGTAAGGTTGCTCATTTAAATAATACACAGGGGAGCACTGTGCAAGTGAGTCGGCATTGCTTAATGCGTTATTAAATACCGTCTCCCCGCGGGAGATGAGCCAGCACCTAAATTCGCTAAAACCGTATTCGTCGTTACAGCCAGCCATAACAAATGCAGCACCAAATAAATCCCAGGTAAAACATTTGCGCATGTGAATACCAAAAAATTTATCAAAAGCAATGAGCTGCTCGTCGGTTAACTCGCTCAATTTAGCTTTTAAGTTGTCGCTTACGCTTTGTGGGTCGAGCCCTAACTCAGGCGTGGTCACTAAATCCCAAAATTCCTGCTCTGTTAACGCTGTCATTATAAAATCTCTTTTACTCGGCCGACTTGACCATCTTCTAGGCGTACTTTAATACCATGCGGGTGATTAGGTGATTTAGTTAATAAACGCTCAACTACACCTTGAGTTAATGTGCCGCTGCGTTGATCTTCTTTTAATACGATATTTACGGTTGTACCTGGTGTGAGTTGCGAGCGCGATGGAACAGCCATGCTTTACATCCTAAAAATAATTTTGGTAATTATAACGTCCATAGCTAGGCAAACCAATGTTAATCAACTAAAAACGCTATTTGCTTAGCCGCTACCGGTAAGTTTATTTTGCTAAGCTCAGCGTGAATAATATCGACTAGCTGAGGAAAATGCGCTTCGGTGTCGTTATAGGCTATATCATCTTCAAAATAGCAGCTTATTTTTAGTGACTTTGCTTCATTTTTTAAATCAATGGTGTGTGTTAAATAAGCAAAACCATAATGAGTCGTTTTTATTTGCTCACAGGCGTTGGTGAGGGCTTGGCGTATTTGTTTATCGCGCAATTTTTGTGTTTTAGTCATAAATTATTGTGTTTGTTCACTTTGCTGTTTTTTATACTCTTCAAAATTTTTATCTTGATTTTCAAGGCACTCGTAATATTCTTTATCGGCTTTATAATTACATTCATCTAAACGTGCTGATTGAATTTCGTGAAAGCGAGCGTCGGAGCTGCACCCAGCAAGTACCGAAAATCCCACAAACAGCAATGCGCTTTTAGTTATTTGACTGATTAACATTAGAATTCCTTACACTTTCGTTATCGAAAGCAACAATATTATTGTATATTAGCGTCATAAAAACCTGACTTTGCATAGGACCCATAATTATGATGTCGCAGTTACAAAAGCTGTTTCAGCGTATAGACAAAAGCAAGATATTTCAATCATTTGTTATAGCTGTCATTGTTGTTTCTGCCCTCACCGTAGGTGCTCATACATATTCTCTTCACCCCACCGTAGAATTTATTCTAAATTGGATGGATGTAGGGATCACAGCTTTCTTTTTAATCGAACTCATTATTCGCTTTATTGCAAGTAAAGGAATAAAAGACTTCTTTTCAAAGGGCTGGAATATATTCGATACCATTATTGTACTTGGCAGCTTATACCCAGCTGCAGGATCAACTATGTTACTTGCCCGATTGCTGCGTATATTTAGGGTACTGCGTTTAGTATCTATGATCCCAGAGCTGCGTTTGCTTGTAAATTCGTTGCTTAAAGCCATTCCGCAAATGGGCTATATAGCACTGCTTATGTTTGTTATTTTTTATATTTACGCAGCCATGGGCAGTATGATGTTTGCCGATATTAACCCGGTACTTTGGCAAGATGTATCCATTTCAATGTTAACGCTATTTAGGATAGCTACCTTTGAAGATTGGACCGACATTATGTACGAAACCATGACGGTGTACGAGCTGAGCTGGATTTACTACCTCACGTTTATCTTTTTAACTGCGTTTGTGTTTTTAAACATGATGGTAGGTGCCATTTTAGAAGTAATGAGCGAGGAGCATCGAAATGCCCGTGAGCTAAAAGCGGATAATAACTCACTTCCTGCAACGCAAGGACAAGTGGTTGAACTACAAGCGCAAATAGCTGAGCTAAAAACGTTATTAAGTAAAACCTCAGATATTACCAACTCCAATAAATAGCTGATCTATTTTACTTGCTAAAACTTAAAAAGCCCTTTGTATTGAGTTAATAAAAAGGGCTTTTAGTTACTCACCTTGTTGTTCTTGCGTGCTTTCAAACGAAATAACATTATCAACCTTCATTTTAAATGCTTCAAAAAACGCATTTTTTAATACCGAAACCACGGCTTCAAAAGTAGATACATCAGCGTTATCTAACTGCCCGTCTATGGGCACCCGAGCAGCCACCAGCTTTGACTCGTCGTTTTCTAATAACGAGCTGAGTAAATCAATACTGCCTTCAAAAATAGCGGTAAATAGACCGTCATCATCTTTTTCTATATCTTCGCGCCACGAAAAAACACTTAAATCGTGCACACCCGCTTTTACATATCCATTTAAGTTATTATTGTTAGCGGCCAATTCCATTGCGCCATCTATTCCGCCGGCTTCAATGTCAAATGGGGTATACACTTTAAAAACAGTTTCGAGGTTTTTAACCGAAAAACGCTGCACTTCAACATTAAAATCAAAATTAGCTTCATCACTAAAAGGATCCAATTTACCATTTAAAGACAGCTTAGCTTCGCCCATTAGCTGCCCTTCTACTTTTAAACTCGTAACTAAAGTTTTAGAGAGGTTTTGTGCATTGGTAATATTGTTAATGTTAGCGTTTATATTTGATACGTAAGTAGGCTGCTCTCCTTCGCTGGTGGCGTTAACTAAGGTTACTTTACCATTGTCTATACGTAGCGTATCAATCGAAAAAGGCACGAGATCATTAGCAAGGCCTACCCACGTGGTTTCATCTTTCACCTGTTGGTTTTGTTCTGCGGTAGTTGGGTCTTTATCATAAATAACAATTTCTGGGCGGGTAAAAGCCATGTTGGTGACAAAATTACCGTTTAATAAAGCAGACCACGCAAGCGAAAAATCAAGTGTATCTATAGACAGTAAAGGCTTAGGCACCTGCGTGGCATCTACCGCGTAAATTTCTACCTCATCAACAGCGTAAGCGCCACGGTATAAGTACAAATCAACATCACCCACATGCCCTGTTATGCCTTGGGTTTGTTCAAGCTGCTGATTTACATAATATTGAACCGCATAAGGGGCTAAAGCTCTGAGTAAAATTAACCCCAAGGCTGTAAACACTAAAGCATAAAACCATTTTTTACGTGTATTTTTAAAAGTAGAAGCCATTATCTATCCTTATGTGAAGGCTTAACATCTCGGCATAAGTAAAAAATACCTGCATAAGTGAATTAAGTACCCACAAAACAGCGAAAACCGAGCGAATAAAGGTGTAATAGATCAGTACGAGCAAAAGCTATACCAAAAAAAGCAATTCATAGGAGTTGTGGGTACACACAATACATAAATATTTACAAATAGAATTTTTAAATACATAGCTTTACTCGAATTCCCAAGCAACCTCAACTACAGTAAAAAGTAACTAACACAAGAACATATAACCTATGAGCCCAGTCTTTTTTATTTTAATTACTCTTTTACTAACCAGTATTGTTTGGTCAGTTATATTTTTAATGGCGTGGTATACGTTAGGGAAAAAATCATATTCGTTATTTTGGGCCTGCGCATTTATGTGCTCTGCGTGTCAATGGGGTACAATATTATTGCGGCCCTACTTCGAATCAGAAACCTTATATTGGCTACTGGCTGTTAGCTTTTCTATGGGGTCTGTTATTTTGGGAACATGGGGACACAGTATACGTGCCCGAAGCCCTATCAAAATCGATTATTTGTTAGCATTAGCCGTGATTACGTTAGCTGCAGTTTATTATTATAAAGCCGTGAACGTTCATGTTGGTTTGTTTATGTCTTTATATATTTATTACGATATTTTACTGCTGCTAATAAACGCCGTCATTATAATAAAACATAAACCTAAGTCGCTACCCGCTGAAATTGGGGCTGCCATTACTTACACTTTGTGCGGCGTATGTTTATTTATTGCGGCCACCATCGCACTAATGCAAGGCAGCCAGGTTAACCAAGCTTACTTAGATTTATATACACTCATTAATTTTATAACAGTCCCAACTGCACATGTTGGTATGGCTGTATTTATTATTTTTATAATGGCCTCAGATTTAGCGCAAGAAATGCAAAAACTCGCCATGACCGACGTACTCACACAATGTATAAACAGACGTGGTTTTTACGACGTTGGCCAGAAAAAGCTTGAAAATAAATTAAGCTGCGAACAACACGTATCACTTATATATTGGGATATAGACTCGTTTAAAAATATAAATGATGAATACGGCCATGCAGGTGGAGATGAAGTACTAATCCAAGCAACAAAACGGGTAAGAGCGTGTTTAAATAAAGAAGATATATTTGCCCGTATAGGCGGAGAAGAATTTGTAATACTGATAGCCAGAGATTCAGAGCTAAAAGCAAAGCAATTTGCCGATACTCTACGTACTACTCTTGCAAGCAAGCCCATTGAATACAAACAACAATTTATAAATGTTACAGCAAGCTTTGGCGTTATAGGCATTAAATGTGCTACTATTCAAATAGACAAAGCGATAGATTTAGCAGATAAAGCGTTATACATAGCAAAACACGAAGGAAAAAATAAAGTAGTATGCAATGTCACTTAACTAAAATAACTAAAAAAGGGGTTAGCAATACGCTAACCCCTTTTTAATATACACTTTTAAATGCAGAAATTATTCACCGTCTACAATGATGCGAAGCATACGACGAAGTGGCTCTGCAGCGCCCCATAACAGCTGATCGCCCACGGTAAATGCGCTAATGTATTTAGGACCCATGGCTAATTTACGAATACGACCAACAGGAATACTTAAAGTACCTGTTACTTTAACTGGGGTTAAGTCAGTTGCACTAATTTCGCGCTCATTTGGGATAACTTTAACCCACTCGTTATGCGAAGCTAAAATTTCTTCAATTTTTTCTACGCTAATGTCTTCACGTAATTTAATGGTCATTGCTTGGCTATGACAACGCATTGCACCAATACGTACACATAAACCATCAATTGGCACAGGCTGTTTAGAAGAGCCTAAAATTTTGTTCGCTTCAACCTGAGCTTTCCACTCTTCTTTAGACTGGCCACTTGGCATTGGTACGTCAATCCAAGGAATTAAGCTACCGGCTAGCGGCACACCAAATTGGTCTTGTGGTAAATCGCTTGAAGCCATTTTTTCGCTCACTATTTTATCAATTTCTAAAATAGCTGAACTTGGATTATCTAGTTGCTCGGCAACACTTGAATGAATAGCGCCCATTTGTGCTATAAGCTCTTTCATATTACGAGCGCCGGCACCAGAGGCCGCTTGGTAAGTCATTGGGCTTACCCACTCAATTAGGTCTTGCTCAAACAAACCACCTAAAGCAAGTAGCATTAACGATACGGTACAGTTACCGCCTACAAAAGTTTTTACGCCTTGCTCTAAACCTTGTTCAATGACATCTTTATTTACAGGGTCAAGTACAATAATGCTGTCATCAACCATACGAAGTGCAGAAGCTGCATCAATCCAGTAACCATCCCAACCCGATTCGCGTAATTTAGGGTAAACCGCTTTGGTATAATCACCACCTTGACAGGTAACAATAATATCCATTTTAGCAAGTTCATTTACATCACTTGCATCTAATAACGGTTTTGCGTCGCCAGCAATATCAGGGCCGAGTTGCCCAGCTTGTGAGGTGGTGAAAAAGGTGGTGTCGATATGTGCAAAATCACTTTGCTGCTGCATACGTTCTAATAACACAGAGCCAACCATGCCACGCCAACCGACTAATCCTACTTTTTTCATTGTTTTTTCCACTGTTTGATTCATAAAAGATGCCTTAATACATTAAAAATTAAAATTCATTGCGTGAGAATTAATTTTTATTAAAACCAATCATATTAAGTTATTAATCATTTATAGCGGCAAATTAATAGCGAGATAACAAGCCATAAATTTTTATATGTAGCTGTTCTGCATCAAAAATTTATAACGCCTTTAGCGCTTTATTTAGCACACTAGAATGACTAGATATTTAAGTTGATTAGTATAAAGCTAACCTAACACCCCAAGCGCCCTAAAACTAGTGAATAAAGCGAAACTTAAATATTTTTCATAGTCATAAAAAAGCCCTGTATTAAATACAGGGCTAATCGGTAGTTAGGTTTTATTATATCCCCCTTCCTTGGGAAGAAAATTAAAACTCGTAGCTGTAACTTAAATCAAACGTTACACCTTGCTCTTTTGAGCGCACTATAATGTCTGATTGTGTTACCTCTTGATCTTCATCGAGTAAGTTTTTAACTTTAAACTTAATCTTAGAATTAAAATCAGGGTAATAAGTATAAACTAAATCAAGTGAGTGAAATGGCTGCTCATACGCGTCATCTCTATTAGCAACACCCGCTGCTAAAATTCGCTCACCAAATACGTTATAAACTAATGAACTGCTGTGCATGCCATCTAACGAATCGTAGTTTAATTGTAAATTAACTACATATTCAGAGTGGCCTGTCATACGTTTTTTAGGATTAGTTAATGTACCCGCCAGTGCTGGGTCAATAGACGCTTCAGAATCACTTAATGTGATATTACCGCTAGTAAATAGGCCTTCACTTACAAATGTTAAGTCTTGTAGCCATTCAGCTTCAATACCATAAACTTCTGCTGTTTCACCATTTATAAACGATGCTGAGTAATCTTCATCACCAATGTTTAAAACTGTTTCAATTGGCGCTGTAATATCTTTATAAAACGCCGCTACGCTAAATGAATTACCGGCTTGTCCGTAATATTCATAACGTAAGTCGTAGTTTTTAATTGGGCTACTTTTAATCCCCGTACGACCAAACGTTCTAATGTCGGTCAAAGGGTCATAATACGTAACAGGCACTACTTCACGAAAATCAGGGCGAACTACTGTTTCACCATAACCTAAGCGCACCTGGTAATCATCGCCACCTACATAGGTAACAGACAGTGCCGGATACCAATCATCGGTAATAACAGAGCCTGCTTGAATTTTATCTGGATCGTAAAAGGTATTTAAATCGTCTTCATCAAAAATAAGGCTCGATGTACCGATAGAAGATTGTTTAAATTCCTCATAACGAATACCACCGCTTATTCTTATCCATTGATCATAAAACACATCGAAAGACGCATAACCTGCATCCACCTTTTGCGCAGCAATGTAATCATCGGCATCAGGGGCTGTTGGCTCATTAAAGTCAACTAACACAGCGTTATTATCAATAAAGTCGTCAGTTAAAAAACCACTATTATTAAGCGCATCAGTGCTACCGTCGTTTATTGAAATACCTGAGCCGCCACTGTTGTTTATAGCAAAGCTTGAGGTATTAAATATTCGAGCTCTGTCAGAAAAATCGTAACCAACTTTAAACTCAACTTCCATAGACTCAAAGCTAAGCGGCAGCGTTAAGTTACCACCGTACGATTTAACACGCTCTTCCATATTGGTGTATGACATAATTACACGGTTATCATCCCCTGTAATAGTTGAGCCGGCATAGCTGCCATCACTATTATAAGTGTCACGAAACTCAAAGTCGGCACTGGTAGGTATATCAGTCGTTGCTTTAGCTTCGGTGTACTGCCAATCGGCACCAATACCAAAATAATCTAAAAAGGTATGTTGGCCCATAACTTGAGTAATGTTTAATTGGCGTTCTTCGTAATTAAACTCATGATTACGGTTTGCAATCCCATCACCCGCAATACTAAACGTAGAACTACCCGCAGGGCTTTGCGAAATAGCAATTTCAGACTCATCTTCATTATCAATAATGTAAAGCTGTTGAGCAGAAATACTGTGCGTACCTAACCGGTATGACAAGCTCAATGAACCGTTATAACTTTCGGTTTCAGTTGTCACTTGCGAATTTTTGACTGTGTTGTAACACGAGTTACTCACATCTTCACTGGTCGCTAACGACGTTGTACAATCAACATTGCCTTCTTCGTTTTCTAAATCTTGGGTGATAACTGAGCTAAAACGTTCTTCAAAATCCCATTCGTTTTTGTAAGCACCTGCCAGTAAAAACCCAACCTTGCCGCCAAAATAGCTCTCTTCAAAACTATCACCATAGTGGGCTTTAATATTATAACGCGGGTCTAACGACTCTTCTTTTAACTCATAATCGCGAGGAAGCGACTTTAAAAGTGCGTTATTAACAGCGGTTGCTTGTTCTGCACGCGTTAAATCGCCATCTTCAAAGCCTTCACTACTAACAATATTGCCAATACTAAAATCACCACGGTATGTTGAAATCGCCTGCGATAACTCACTTGGAATGCCATTTTCGTTACGATTGTAGGTAAAGCCGTCACTTGATGCCGTATCGTAACCTGCACCCACTTCTATGCCTGCTGTAAATTCACTCGGTGCGGTTTTAGTTCTAATATCTATATTACCGCCACCAAACGCTGCTGGCATGTCTGGAGAGTAAGCTTTTTGAACAGCCATACTTTCAATAATACTTGCAGGGAAAATATCCAGCGGAATAACGTTACGGGTTAAATCTGGGCTTGGGATGTAAGCGCCATTTAAACGCGCACTAGAGTAACGCTCACCAAGGCCCCTAACGTAAATAAACTTACCATCAACAAGCGTTAGGCCTGTTACTCGACGAAGCGCAGATGCTGCGTCGCTGTCGCCCGTGCGTGATAATTGTTCAGAGCCTAAAATATCGGCAACAAAGGCTTGGTTTTTACGTTCTTCTACAACTGCCGCAGCGCTCCCTTGTAAACGCGTACCTACAGCAACAACTTCTTCTATTTCTTGTTCGTTTGTTAACTGTTCATCGGCTTGTGCAGCAATTAAGCTAGTCGAATGAGCGACTAAACCTAAACCAATTGCCCAGGTAATTTGATTGAGTCTATGCTTTTTAGACATGAGATAATCCTAATCAGGTTATACAAAAGAGGCGCCTGACGCTTAAATAACAAGCCACAAGGCGCCTTTAATCAGAGGTTATAATGGTGTGCTATTTAGTCAGCATTTGCTGCTGTAACAGCCGCTTCAACCCATTTATACCAGCTAGAGTCTGTATCCTGATCCGATACCGCACCAATGTAGTTTACGCTTTCAAAAAATGAATCGCTTGTGCTTAAATCTGTTGCAGTAACCGTTACTTCTGCAGCTGCTGTGTTCGTTGCAAAACCGTTATCTGCAAGTACTGCAACATCATCAGTTAAGATTTGGTTAGCACCGTCATTTTCAAACCACGCTGTTTTTGTTTGACCTTCTAATGGGCCGCTTGCAAACGTATCTGTATCTGTAAAGTTTGCAGAACACGCCATTACAGAGCTTGTGAATGAGATTTTATCTGCTTGTGCTTCACCGTCGCCTGAGAACTCAATACATTGCGTGTTAGTTGCGTTTTGCTTAACGATAACTGTGTTGTAAATGCTTGAATTAAATTGGTCATCAAACTTGTAAGCTTGTGAAGGGTCGTCATCACGTACCGAGTTACCATCTGTAGTTACAACCGTTACATTGGCAACCGTTGGGTTAGATGGAGACACTTGCTCGGTAGACGAACCTTTAACACCATCAGACTCAAAGCCATTGTTACCCATGTTAACAACAGTGCCGTCGTTTAGTGTCACAGTACCGTGTTGAATAAATAAGTACTGAGCTTTACCTTGCCAACCTGCGTCAAAGTCAAACGAATCATCTTGTGTATCTGTTACCGCTACGTGTTTAAGCGTTGTAGCACCACCAAAAATTTCAATACCGTCATCAAAACCTTGGTGAATGTGTAGGTAATCAAACTCAGAACCAGAGCCAACTGCATTTAGTGTTAGTGAATTCAAATCATCACCTTCACCACCAACGCGAGGGCCTGAACCTGCGTACCAAATTTTAGCCCATTTAATATTACCGCTAGAGTCTGCATTATCGTTACCACCAAAGTAGCTTGTAATACCTTCAGAGGCTACGTTACACGTACCACCGTCACGCTCTGCATCAGTACATTGGTCAGTAATGCCGTTACCATTAATGATGATACCGCCCCAATCTGCGTAGCGTGCGCCTTCGCCTGCTGTATCAAAACGGTCAAACGCGTTTGCAGAAGTAAATACAACCGGCTTTTCTTCAGTACCTACCGCTTGAATTTTTGCACCACGTGCAATGCGTACAATTGCTTCACCTGAGCCAAATGCTAAAACGGCACCTGGTTCAACAGTCATTGTTGGACCATTTGCTGGTACTTCAAAGCCATCTACAGTGCTGCCGTCTTCGCCAATTTGTAATGCATCTTCAAAAACGTGAACACCGCCATCAGGTAGCTCAGCGAAAGTAATGTTGCTTGTGATAGAAATTGTTTTGCTTGCAAACGAGTCGTTGTATAAACAATCAATGCCACTTACTACGCCTGTTACCGTACCTGCATCTGATTCGTAGCTTGCACAAACAGCTTCTTCTTCAGTTGTTGAACCAGTTGTATTGTTTGAATTATTAACACTGTTATCTGTTGACGAGCTGTTATCGTTTACAGTAGGTGTAATTTCGATATCGCCGCCACAGCCAGCTAGTGTCATTGCAGTTGCTACTAGGCTGACCTTAAATAAATCAGATAATTTCATTGTTCACTCCGTTAAAGTATTTAATTATTTTGTTAGTGCATTAAGTAAAAACTTAAGTCACTTTAAGGCACGATACTCATGCATTAAGGTGACCTGAGTTATCGGATGCAAATAAGATACTGTAGAGATATGACAAAGCAGTTACAGTTTAGTAACCATAAGATGACAATAGTAATTAATTTAAATTCAACAACTTAAACACTTTAACAACGAAAAAAACCGCCCTAAGGCGGTTTTGGTGTTGCGATTATGAAATAGGTAAACGCTTCTTTATTTGTAAAATAGCGTTAGGGTATAAAGTTAAAGTAACGCGGCTTTAAGTGTTTGCGCATGCACTTTTTCACGCTTAACATATTTAATCCACTGCTTTGCTAAACGTTGTGATTTATCATGCTTTTGGGCTTGTTCAAACGCTAAAATAGACGCATCAAAATTTTGCATATTGTACTGTGCCATACCTAGCGCAACGTAAGCGTTTGATTCAAAATCAAGGCCGCCTTTATCAAGCGCCTTACGCGCAGCATCAGCCGCTTCTTCGTATTGCTCAGTGTTAACAAACACTTCTGCTAGGCGTTGATCGTACTTACCATGCTCTGATAGGTCAGCCGCTTTTGCAAAGTAGCTAATCGATTTTTCATCTTCTTTAGCTTGAATCATGGCCTCTGCAATAAAGGCATAGTTTTTCGCTGATTTTTCTACAATGCCTTTTTCTATCGCATCACTCATTGTTTTAGCTGCTTTGTATGCCAGGCCGTTATAAAGGTAAGTTTGCGATAATTGTCTTAAATCAGACTTGGTTTTTAAAAAGCCTTGTTGATACGCCGCTTCGATTACTGCTAGTTGCTCTTTCTCTTTACCGGTTTCTCCGTACATACCAGCTAGCTGAACCCAATACTCTGGTTTATTGTAAAGTTTAACCATGCGCTCAAGCACTGCAACTACTTTATCTGTTTGATTAAGTGAGTAATACATAGCGCGCTGTAGTACCAGCCAGTTTTCTTTAGGGGTTTTACCTTCGCTGTCGCTAAGAGCAATAACTTGATTAATGTACTCAAGCCCCTTTGGGTATTCTTTTAACTGGTAGTAAGTTTGCGCTCTAAGTAAGTAATACCCTTCTGTAATAGGTTTGGTATTTATTTCATCCCACTTATCTAAAAACGCGATAACTTTTTTATACTCGCCGTTTGCCATTGCAAGCTGCGCTAAGCTAAACGTGGTACTTAAACGTAATGACTCAGGAATAGCCTCTTCGGCTACCACTTTTTCAAACGAGGCAATGGCTTTTGGCAAATCATTTTCGTTGTAATAAATAAAGCCATAAAAGTTATGCATCATCGCAATTTCATACGAGTTCATACTTGAAGCTCGCTCTTGAATGCTATCAAGTGCTTCAAGCCCGGCTTTTACATCGCCATCATCAGCGAGCTTTTGCGCACGAGCAAGCTGGCTATAGACCTTCTCGCGCAGTGCGGGTACACGCTTTGTTTTTTGTTCTTGCTCTGCATGGGCAGTTGCTACGTTTAGCCCCGGCACAAGGCTTAGCGTACTTGGCACAACAATACTTGCACTGATCGCGGCAGTGCAAAATAATGCCAGTTTTAAATTTTTAGCTGTAGGTAGTAATTTCATAATCGCCTCGCTATTTCATCCAATTAAGATAAGTTAACCATTAATTTGGAAAGATATTTTGTTTTGAACACCCGCCACTTCAACGGCTTCACCATTTACTACGCGCGGTTTATATTTAAATTTAAGTGCGGCATCCATCGCTGCTCTATCAAACAGTGACTCAGGGACCGCTTTTACTACTTGCGGGTCACGTACAGTACCTTGCTTAGTTACTGTAAATTCAACAATTACATAGCCTTCAATACCACGCGACAAAGCACGACGCGGATACACTGGAGCTACTTTTACAATGGGTAGGTATTCACCATCACTTGTTTCAAGCGCTAAGCCACCCGCTAGGTCAACATCGCTGCCTACATCCGCGCCAAAATCAAAATTATTGCTGGCCGCGTTTGCATCATTATTTTGCATTTGCGGCGACTCCATAGGCGGTGGTGGCTCTTTTGGTGTAGGTGGCTTTTGCGGTTTACGCTCTTTCTTTTGTACTGTTTCTTCTTTTTTCAAACGTACAAAGTCTAAAACGTTTCCTTTTACTGGCTCCGACATGGCACCTTCACCACCGGTGATCAGTGCCTGCATGCCTAAAAACAGCATAAAGGTCACTACACCCGCTACTATTAATGCTACTAAATATCGCAACATGGCTAACCCTTAAGACGCATCTTGTGCAGCAATCGAAACATCAAACGCACCTGCAGCACGCGACGCATCCATTACTTTGATTAACATATCAGTGGTGGCTTTTTTATCAGCTTGAATAACCACGCTCCCTTGTGGGTTTTCTGCTTTTAAGCGTTCGATATTGGCTTGCACTGCACGTACATCGATTTGACGTTTATTAATCCAAATCTCGCCTGTATCAGAAATAGCCACTAAAATATTAGCGCGTTCTTTTTTAACCGCTGTTGCGGCTTCTGGGCGGTTTACATCAATACCGGCTTCTTTAACAAACGAGGCGGTAACGATGAAGAAAATAAGCATGATAAATACAACGTCTAACATTGGGGTCATGTTAATTTCTTCTGCTTCGTCTTCTTGTAATAGGTTTCCTAACGGGGCTCTCATTTTTATTCTCCTAGGATGAGCGACTCTATAAGCCGCTTATCAAAATGTTACTTAATGGTCTAAAACCATGCTGTCTTCAAGTAGTTCAACTTCGCGCTTGGCTCTGCGCTGTAAAAACGTAGAGGCAAATACACCCGAAAGTGCGCCAACCATACCTGCCATGGTTGGAATAGTTGCTTTAGAAACACCTGATGCCATAGAGCGCGCACTACCCGTACCGGTAATTGCCATTACATCAAATACTTCAATCATTCCCGTTACTGTGCCTAACAGGCCAAGTAGCGGACACAATGCAACCATTACATTTATCAATGCTAAGTTAGTGTCTAAACGCATTGAAGCACGTGAAATCATCGCCTGGCGTATTTGCTCAGCATTCCAGCTATTGCGCTCTGCACGGTTTTTCCACTGCGCTTTTACGTTTTGCTTGTAACTACGAAAACCTTTGAAAAAATAAATAAATCGCTCGAGTATCAATAACCACATCGCGAAGATTAACACCCCGATGACCAAGAGGACTTGGCCACCAGTGTCGAGAAAATCACGGATAGCATTGATTGAGTCAATCAATAGCACCATGGTTTATGCTCCCTTCTCGCTTCGCTGTGCGATAATACCTGCGCTTTGCTCTTGAATAGTAAGCAAAATATTTTTAGCGCGTGTATTAAGTAGGGTGTATAAAAATACCGTAGGAATTGCCACAACTAAGCCTAGCACCGTTGTTACCAATGCTTGCGAAATACCACCAGCCATTAGTTTAGGGTCACCTGTACCAAATAATGTGATTGCTTGGAAGGTGTTGATCATACCGGTTACTGTACCTAGTAAACCTAGCAGTGGTGCCACCACCGAGATGATTTTAATAAGCGTTAAATTACGCGTTACTTTTGGCATTTCACGTAAAATAGCTTCGCTTAATTTAAGCTCTAATGTGTCGTGGGCAACATCAGGGAACTGATCTTTAACTTTCATTACGCGGCCAAGTGGGTTGTCATCGCGTGCTACATCATCTTTAAGTTGACGACGAATTTTACCGCCCATAATCAGTAATGAGAAAAAACGTTCAAGTGAGATAAGTAAAGCAATAACACCTACACCTAAAATAACGTAACCGACTGTGCCACCTTGGTGTACGCGCTCTTCGGTATCTGGTGCTTGCACTAATAAACCTAAAATTGAGCCACCCGTTGGGTCAAGTGCAAACTGCACAACACCATTTTTTGCATTTTGTAACTCTTCTGCAGTTGCAGTAAAACGTGCTACAGGCTGGCGATTTAACTCGCTTAAGGTATTTGTTACTGGGTTAAATTCTAGGTATTTACCGTTAGAGATTAAGTTAAAAGCACCTACACGTACCACTTCTTGTTGTGCTTTTTCACCACCTTGTACAATTACATCGGTAGTAAAGCGGCTTACTTTACCTTGCTCTGTCATTTCGCGTTGTAGCTCAAACCATACTTTTTCAATATCTTCGATAGAGGCAAGCTTTGAAGTAGAGCCCATTTTTTGTGCTAGCTCATCCATAAATGTGCTACGACCCGCAATTTCAGCTGATACCACAGAAGTAGCGAACTTATTGCTAGAATCACCAGCAACTTGCTGAAGCACACCAAATAGCTCTTTTAAAGAACCCATTCGTTTAGACAGTGTTTCTGTTAAGTTAGCAAGTTTAATTTCGTTTTCTTCAAACTGTGTTTCTAAGCGCTCAGACTCAGCAAGCATTTGATTACGTTTTGCTTGTGTGTTGTTAAGCATTTGCACTTGTTCGTTTTGGCGCGCCATAAATTCTTGTTCGCGTTGCTTGTTTTGCGCGCTTTGAGCCGATTTGCCTTCTTCAAGTGTTTTTAATAGTGAGTCTAAGTCCATAGGCTCAGCTGCCACACTAGCGCCTGCAAAGCTTAGGCTTGCAGCAAAAAGGGCCATTTTTGTCATTTGAGTAAACAGTTTCATCTTCAACCTCTTATTCTGCTGCGTGTACTGGCAGAGTTAACATATCTGGGGCAAGTTGCTTACGTGCGATACGTAAACCTTTGTTGATTTGGCTAATTGTTGAGTCTGGTAAAGTAACAAACGACTTTGTTTCTTCATCCCAGCTACCAGCTTGCTTACCATCACGTGTTAAATAAATAAGCTCTAAGCGGCCAATGCGTAAAAAGTCTACTTCACGCTCTTTACCGTCTACCGTTAGCAGTGAGGTGTAGGCTTCAATAGTGCGTCCGTAATCAACTTCAACTTGGTATGCTTCTAATACGCGGCGGAATTTTTCGCTTGAGTTAATATCTGCACGGTCCATCATGGCGTTTAAAGAGCTAATACGCTTAGTGCGCTCTTCTTGCAAAAATGGCACATCAAGTGCTACAAATTGCTCAAGCCCTTCAATCATGCGCAGCATTAGTGGTGTGATCTGACGCTCAATAATAGAGACCTGATCCATTGAAAGGTTAAGTGACTCCATTTCTTCAATTTGGTTATTTAACTGTTTAGTTAATTGCGCGTTATAAACAGTTAAACCATCAATTTCTTTATTAAGGATTTTAAACTGTTGAAGACGTCCTTGCATTGAATCAGCAATCTTGTCTATTTTTGTTTGTGATTGCGCAGCTGATTTATTTATTTCACTGCTTTTATCGATAACCTTTTCTAAATCATTGGCATGTACTGCAGCACTTGCTGCTACAATACCAGCTAAGATCAATGGTTTAACGCCTTTCATCGCATACACCTTTACTCGTTAATTAGCGGATTTGCTAGTTTGTTGTTTTAGCCTAAACTGACTTGTTTTAGGCTAAAGATTTTCAATGAGTGAAATTGTATAGATGAATAATGACAGGCATGTTGCGCAAAAAAGTCTATTTTGTTACAGCTGTAACATTTGCGTCTTATATCGGAGTGTTTATAAGCAAAGCGTGTATTAAAGCAGCAAATACACGCATTTTGGCTAGTTGTTAGGCTAATAAAGCGTTAATTGTGTTTAGTGTTTGCTGGTGATCGGTGTAATTTATTTTAATTGCAATGGCTTTATTATCAGTTATTAATACTAACGAAGGAAAGCCTTGTATTGGCAAACTTGCACTAAATGCTAACTCCTCATGTAATTTTTGATTCAAAGCCTCAGAGCAAAGTTCCTCGCAAAACTGTTGTTTATCTAGCCCGATTTTTTCAGCTAAGGTAATTAGAGTACTTTCATCAGATGGGTTTTGGGCATGTAGATAATAAGCATGTTGAATTGCCTCTATCATTTGTGGCTCTTTATTATGCGCTCTGGCAATAATCGCCGCTCTGCAGGCTGGGTAAGTAGAGCGCCTTGGCTGACAAACCTGCCAAAAATCAAAATTAAACTGTGTGCCCAACATCGCACTAATTTTATGCCACGTGCTTTGGAGCATGGCGCGCATATTTTCTGGCATGGGCTCTTGGCTATCTGGAGCAAGCCCCCCTACTTTGTATTCTATAGTCAGCTGCGAAGCTAATGCGGCTTTTAGTTTTAACCACGTCGGTTTATATCCCCAGCACCAACTACACATAGGGTCGTGTACATATATAAGTTTAGTTTGAGTCATAGTGTTCCTGTGTGATTTGATACAACTTTGTTACGCCCTTGCTCTTTAGCTAGGTACAAGTATTCGTCTGCTTGTTTAAGTGCACGGCTGTAATGATCCACATTATCAACCTGTGCCACCCCAATACTACAGGTAATAAATACCCGTTTATTATCGCTGGTTAAAATAGCTTGTTTTGCGACACATTGTCTAAAATCATCGGCTAATTTTGTAGCCACTGGGGCTGTTTCTTTAGGTAAAATCACCACAAACTCTTCGCCTCCATAACGAGCTTTGACTGCGGAATTTGGAAATTGTGAATCAAGTAATTTGGTAAATTCTATCAACACTGTATCGCCAAAATCATGACCATAGGTGTCGTTTAGTCGTTTAAAATAATCTAAATCAAGTAATAAAATAGAAAACGGCAGGTAGTTTTCGGGCGTTTTAGCAGCTAATTTTAAAAAGTGGGCGGTGATGAAACGCCTGTTCGCGCCACCCGTTAACTGATCTGTATAGGCATCTTGCGTTTGCGCAAGGGTTATATCAGCAATTGCCAGGTGACTTTTATGCCTGAAATATTCACCTATAAACGAAAAAATAAACACCAGTGTAAAAGAGGCTAAAAAACGAGACTTTTCAATACTGCCATAGTTAACTTGGCCAAAATCAGGCCCGTATAAAATAATACTGCAGCACAATAATAAGCCTAAGCCAAGCCTGCAGCCATGCTTTACACCTAAAGAGGCAAAACACACTACAGGGTAAAACATTAGCCAATAAAGCGCGGTATTTTCTTTTCCGCCTGTATACGTAAGGGCCACACACATAATAAACACTATACACATACTTATAAGTGCAACCATTTCCAGCTTGGCTGTTTTTATAAAATAAAAAGTGCCACTAATAAGCGTAATATTAACCGCGATTAACGACGCGGTAAGAATAGGTGAATACACCTTGTAGTTAAACACCACCAACATAGAGATAACAATAATAGCAATGGCTATCATGGTGAATAGTGAAAATGCTTGGCGCTGTTTATCCGAGCTATACACCTTATCTATGTTAATAAGGCTTAACCAACTTTGTCCTGTAACCGATTTTTTTGGCATATTTTAAACTCTAAACTTTTGAACCATTTGCTCTAAATCACTAAATTGTTGTTTAAGTTTAGTACATTCATTGAGGGTGTTTTTTAAATTTTCTTGGCTTTGTACCGATAACTCACTCATGCTTGTAATGTCTGCGTCGAGCACTTTAACAAGGCCGTTTTGCTCAACAGTGGCATTGGCAACACTATGATTAGCACTGCTAATTTGTTTTATTGACTCTATTATTTGGCCCATTAACACGCTCACACCTTCAGCGTGCTCTACGCTTTTTTCACTGTCTTGAATACTTGTTTTCATCAGCTCTACCGCTTGGTTTGAGCCTCTTTGTAGTTGCCCTACGGTATCTTCAATCTCTTGGGTTGATTGCTGAGTACGATGAGCTAACTGGCGTACCTCATCAGCAACAACAGCAAAACCGCGCCCAGCTTCGCCTGCTCTTGCAGCTTCAATTGCCGCATTTAATGCAAGTAAGTTGGTTTGCTCGCTCACACCTTTTATCACCTCAAGCACTTGCCCAATGCTAATTGTATGCGCGTTAAGGCTATTAATAGTGTGTTGCGCTTGTTCCATATTGGCTGATAACTGATGAATACTATTAACGCTGTGCAATAAGGTTTGCTGGTTTTGTGTTGAATGCTCATCTGCATTTTTAGCAATTACAGAAGCGTCACTGGCGTTATTAGCAATAGCCATAGCCGATTGTGAAAAATTATTAACCGCCATGGCCACACTATCAGTACGTTTTGTTTGGTCATCGTGCATGGCTAGTGAAGAATGTGTTTGCGACACCACGCTGGCTATTACGCTATCGAGTTGTTCAGTCGTTAATTTAACGTGTTCTATAGAGTGCTGAATTTTTTCAATAAAAATGTTAAACGAGTGACTAATTTGGCCAAACTCATCATTGTTTTCAACCTTTAAACGTTTGGTTAAATCGCCTTCGCCTTTTGCAATATCTTCTAGTGCATCATTTAGGCGCGCCATAGGTTGCATTAAGTAACGCAGTAAAAATTGCATAAACACAATAATGGCCACAATTCCCACTAACATATAAATAAGCGCGTTAATACCAAAACGAGACACCTCTGCATAGGCTTGGTTTTTATCAATAACGACACCTAAATACCAGTCAACATTGTCTATGCCACGTATTTTAGTAAACGATATCAACTGCGGCTCACCCGCTATATCATATTGTGTAAATTCGCTATTAAGCGCGGTAGGTTGGCCAAATAATTCGGCGGTGTTTTTTAAATTAAGTTCGCTATTAGGATGGCTCAGCACTTGGCCATTTTTATCTACTAAAAAAGCATACCCTAACCCTAAAAAATCAATATCGTTAATTATTTCAGACACTGTGTGCATGTCTATATCTGCACCCGCTACGCCACTAAAGCGGCCATTGCTTTGAATGGGCACAACGGCAGATATAGTCAGCTCGTTGGTGGTTACATCAATATACGGGGTGGTAAATGCGGTATAGCTTTTATTTTCGACTAACTTATACCAAGGGCGCGAGGTGGCATCAAAATCAGAAGGTAACACAATGCTTTGATCGTTAAGTATAAATAAACCACTTGGTTTACCTATATACGTGTTTTTAAAGCCACCAGCGTATTTAGCAGTATTAAGCTGGGCAAGGGTTAACTGCTTTTGATCACTATTTTGGTGAGTTTGCGCAATCGAATTTACTATGGTGAGTTTGGCATTAAGCCAGCTTGCAATGTTTTGTGAGGTAGATTCTGAATTTTGCTTAAGGACTAAATCGAGCTGCTGTTGCGTTTGGTTTCGCATGGCGATGTAATTATTTATAGCAAATAAACCCAGTACAATAACCAGTACCATAGATGCTGCAATAGTCACTTTTGAGGTGAATTTAAGTGAGTTAAGCATGACTGCCCTTTTTTATTTTTTTGTTATTAATTATATTTTTAGCAAAAATTTAAAGGTATGTCGTCGTTAATGAGGTAGATAAGCAGGTTATGTACTTAAAATAAGAATAAAGAACCAGCTCTATTCGGTATATAGTTGTAACAACTCTATTTTTTTAAAAACAAACCCGCACTTGGAACGTTCCTATAAAATGGCAATAAAAAAGCGACTGAATACGTATTCAGTCGCTCTTTCATCGGGGGGTATTTACCACTTTTTAGCTAAACGAACCACGTTTAAGCCATACCAAGCAATAAATACATAACATACTAGCGGAACAAAAAAGCTTTGCTGAATATTAACAACATCAGCAATGTAACCTTGTAATAACGGCACCAAGGCACCCCCTACTATTGCCAAACACAACCAGCCAGAGCCTTTACTGGTTAATGAGCCTAAGCGTTCTATCGCTACAGAAAATATAGTCGGGAACATAATTGAGTTAAATAAACCAATGGCCAGTACCGCGTACAGGGCTACATTGCCTTGCGTAAATATAGTTACAAGTAATAAGGCAATTACCATGCAGGCATTAAAAGCCAATGCTTTAGATGGCGCTATTTTTTGTAGCGCAGCAGAGCCAATAAAACGGCCAACCATTGCTCCGCCCCAATAGTAACTGATCAGTGCAGCAGCAGCGTGCTCTTCAAGCCCAGCTATATGTGCTTCACCAAAAAAGTTAACTAAAAAACTACCAATAGCCACTTCACCACCGACATAACAAAATATAGCAAATACGCCCATTGTTAAATGAGGTGCCTGTGTTAGTGAGCGAGTTTCATTAACCGGGTTATTTTCTTCTTTATGGCCTTCTATTTCAGGAAGTTTAATAAAGGCAAATACGATAGCAATAATGAGTAAGGCCGCTGCTAACATTAAATAAGGTACTTTTACAGATTCAGCAGAAGCAGCGCTTGCCGCTAATGTACCTGCGGTACCAAAAAACAGGATACCTCCAACATACGGGCCTACGGTTGTCCCTAAGGCATTAAGTGCTTGCGCTAAATTTAGCCTAGATGAGGCGGTTTTTTCTGGCCCTAAAGCAGCTACATACGGGTTCGCAGAAACCTGCAAAACAGTTACACCAGCAGCCAGTACAAATAAAGCACCTAAAAACAACCAGTATTCATGCACCACTACCGCAGGGTAGAACAACATACAGCCAATTGAGGCAACCACTAGGCCAGTGAGTATGCCTTTTTTATAACCTAATTGTTTAACCAAAATTCCAGCTGGAATAGAGACAATAAAATAGGCGCCAAAAAAGCAAAACTGTACGAGCATTGCTTCAAAGTAAGTTAGGTCAAAAACGCCTTTCAGACGAGGGATTAGTACGTCGTTTAAAACGGTAATAAAACCCCATAAAAAAAACAGTGTGGTCATTGCAGTCAGCGGTAACAGGTAATTTTTATTTTGTTGCTCTTTGACCGCAAATGATTGATTGGTATTTATTTCACTCACGTCATTTTCACTCCATTAACAAGTTGAAAATGATTTTACACGTTTGCGACATAATATAAGTACAAAATAATTGGAACGTTACAATTAATCACATTCATTTAATAAGGCCTGTTTCATCCTTTGGGTTTCGCCGCTATTTTTAAATTTGTATAAAGCTGTATTAATATCTTCTAAAACAGTGAGCCAGTTTGGTGTTTTTTTACTTATCGCAAAATATAAAGGGTTATATTGAATTACCTTACTTTCTGGCTCTACGGCACTGAGTAAAGCGCGTTTTTCATTTTCAGCTAAAGAGGCATACTTTACTGAGTAAGTTAGCACTTCAGGGTCACCTATTATTAAATCTACACGTCCCGCAGCGAGTAATTTTACAAGTTGTAAGTCGTCTACGGCATGAATAATAATAAACTCATTATTATCCATCATGGCATCAAACTCAGGAGTGTTTTGGTACCCTCTTACAACACCAATACGCGCGCCTTTAAGCGACTTTAAATTGCCATTAAACCTGTCGGGCTCGCCTTTGCGTTTTAAAAAACCGATATTGCCGCCCGAAAACGAATTTGAAAGGCCAAGTAATTTTCGACGAGTATGATTTGGTACGTAATCAGAAGGGGCTGTATCTTCAATAAAGTACTCTGGCAATAAAATATCCGCTTTGCCTAGTTCAACGGCTCTGACAGCTCTAGCCCAGGGTACAAATTCAATATAAATATTATAGCCGGCACTGTTAAATGTAGATACCGCAAATTGGTATACCCACCCTTTGTTACAAAGTTTGTTCCCAATGTAAGGCGGCCAATCTTCGGTTACCACATGGATAGTGCCTTTACTGTTAGGCGCGCTAAATAGGTAACCCGATTTATAGCGCTCACCAATTACAGTGTGACGAGTATCATCTTGCATGTAGGTCACAGGAACCTCAGCAAAACAATAAGATGAAAAGAGTATGAGGATTAAAAATAAACGCATAATTAAATTTCATTTACAATATGTTCCTAAAGTGTAGAACTTAGTACATAAAGTAAAAGAAATTTTAATTAAAATTACAGCTGTGGGCGCTTAAGCTTTTACCCACTTCATTTTATTATTGGTATCACGAGAATTAATAATAGTTGAGTCGCTGCTCTCCACCCCGCCAAGTTTGGCTAAACGGTCGTAAAGTACCACATTGCAGGTGGCCGCAAGGTTCATACAACCAATTGTAGGTACGTAAACCACTTCATCGCACCATTTTAAAACTTCTTTTGGTACTGAGCCGTCTTCTGGCCCAAATACATAAAATGCGTTTTCAGGGTGTTTAAAATCAGGTAACGCCGTGGCGCCTTCAATCAGTTCAATAACCACAACCTTTGCGCCTTCAGGTTTTACACTGAGTAGGTTATCAGTGCCCGTAAGCGCAATACGCTCAACAACATTTTTAGTGTCGGTATGAAACTTTTTAGCATTTAAGTAGCGACTACCGGTAAAAAATACTTGTTTAGCGTCATAGCAACCCGCGGCACGTAAAACGCCGCCAACATTTGTAGGGCTTTTAGGATTAATTAAACCTATTACAGCCTTAAGCTCGCTCATTAGTCGCAATCCTTTGTTGGCCACTCAGCAATGTATAAATCAAAGTCATCGAGCTTTACGTCACAGTCTTTTACGGTTTTATCTTTAACAGAAATACCAAGCGCATGCATTTGGGTTTTGTCACCCTGATTTAATAGCGGATGCCAAGAAGCTAAACCTCGCCCCTCGTGGAGACGGCGATAACTACAGCTTTGCGGCATAAAAAAGATATCTTTAAGGTTGGCTTTGGTTAGTTTAACGCAAGAAGGGACCAGCGTTTGGCGGTTTTCGTATTCGCTACAACCACAGGTATTGTTATCAAGGTATTGGCAAACAATGTTGGTGAAAATAAGCTCTTCACCTTCACGTAGTTGGTCGGTGGCGGTAAATTCGTCTTCATCTTCACTGTCAATAAAGGTATTTAAACAGCATTTTCCGCAACCATCACAAATCGCTTCCCATTCGTTTTGGTTCATATCGGCTAAGCTTTTTTTAAGCCAAAACTGTGTATTTGCTAACTCTTGATCAAACATAATTTACTCGCGCCCCTAAAGAGCGCGCATTCTAACGTATTGCTACAGCGTGCGCAAAGCCCGTGCCTTTATTTGTACGGGCTTTGTGCATTTTGCTATTTACTGGCAGCAACCCAACGTTTAATTTTTTCCTCTAAAATAGGCATCGGCAAGGCGCCATCAATCAATATTTGCGTATGAAACGCTTTAATATCAAACTTATCGCCTAACTCTTTTTTAGAGTAGTCACGTAATTGTTGAATTTTAAATTGCCCCAATTTGTACGACAGTGCTTGGCCAGGCCATGCAATATAACGCTCAACTTCTGCTATCACATCGCTTTTAGCCATTGACGAATTTGCCAGCATGTAATCGATACCTTGCTGTCGAGTCCAGCCTTTTGCATGAAAGCCAGTATCAAGCACTAAGCGCATTGCTCTAAGTTGCTCATCGGCCAAACGCCCATACCACATATAAGGGTCGGTAAATAAGCCCAGCTCTTTTCCTAGGCTTTCTGCGTACAACGCCCAGCCCTCTGCAAATACCGTGTAGCCGCCAAACTTTCTAAAATCTGGAAGGCCATCTATTTCTTGCTGTAAAGCAATTTGAAAGTGGTGACCTGGCGCGGCTTCGTGAATAGAGAGCGTTTCTAATAAAAATTTTGGCTGCGCTTTTAAGTTATAAGTATTGATGTAAAAAATACCTGGGCGAGAGCCATCAGGTGCCGGCGCTGCATAAGATGCACCCGCTGCAGATTGGGCTCGGTAAGGTTCAACCCCTTTTACAACATAAGGGGCTTTAGGCGCAACATCGAACAGTAAAGGGACGCGCGCATCTATTTTTTGTTTTATATCTTCATACGCTGCAATTAATGCCTCTGGCGTATCGTAATAAAATTGGTCCGAATCACGTAAGTGCTGAAAAAATTCATCTAAGGTGCCGTTAAAACCTACCTCGTGTTTTACTTTTTTCATCTGACTTAAAATACGCGAAACTTCACTTAAACCAATCTCATGTATTTCATCTGCAGAAAGGCTCAACGTGGTATTTTTTTTAATTTGATATTCATACCAAGCTTTACCATTAGGCAAGTCGCTATAGCCTACCGTTTCTCGGCTTTGAGGAATGTATTGATTGGCTAAAAAGTCGCTCATACTTTTATATGCAGGCACTAATTGCTGCATAATAAGTGCTTTATATTGCGCCGTTATTTGCTGCTTTTGCTGTGTAGTAAATGAGGCTGGTAAGTTTTTAATTGGCCCCCAAAACAACGAATCCTCAGCATTTTTAACCACATGCGCAGCAAATTGTGGCTGAAGCTTTTTAGCTAATGGTTTTGGTAAGGTAATGCCCGCTTTAATCCCCTTCGCCATCGCGCGCTCTACACTGCTGAGCCACGTAATAAAGCCTTCGCTTCGTTTTATAAAATTATTGTAATCTTCTACGGTGTTAAATGGCTGCGCACTTTGTCCCGAGCCAAAACCGGCAAAGGTATTATGCGCTCCCGCCATTTGGTTAATAGGCAGCATATAGCTTGGAAATTGCATTCCCTCTAAATTAAGTGCTAGGTCTCTTTGTAATATTTCATAGCTGAGTAACGCTTGCCCTGTTAACTGCGCCTTATCAATAAGTGTTAAACGTTGTTGATACTTTTTGTAAAACGCGGCTTTTTTTGCCCTATTCTTTTGGGTAATAGCGGGGGTAAACTTATCATTAAATTCACTGCGACCACTATAAGTTGCATTAATAGGTTTAAAGCTGAGTAACTCGTTGTAGTACTGTGCTACAAGTACATCTAATTGCTGCTCATAAGAGAGCTCTGAAACAATAGCTGCAGGTGCGTTTGACGTGTTTAGCTGTCCACTATTGCCAGTGTTATTACTGGTTTGTGTGTTCATACAGCCACTTAAAGCAAACATAACGCCACTGGCAACTAAGGCTAATTTAATTGATTTCATGGTAATCCTTTTTAGTATCGTCAGCTGATTATGCGCACTTAACCTGCGTTAATAAAGAAATTACGATAAGTGGCGATTAACCTATTATATTTACACTTTTATATTAGGTTGTTACATTTCAATTAATTAAACCGCCACCAGAAGAAAAAACAATGAAAAAAAAGCTACTCAGCGCCTCCGTTGCACTTATGTGTTTAGGAAGCTTTAACGCGCAAGCCCTTACTTATATATCTGCTAAAGCCATGGTAGATGTACAAACTGGCGAGGTTATTCAATCGCCGCTGATCACCATTGATAATGGGGTGATCACTAACGTCGCACAAAACAAAAAGCCGAGCATGACCAAAAATGATCAGCATATTGATTTACCCGAGCTCACTTTAATGCCGGGCCTTATGGATATGCATGTACATTTGACCAGCGACCCTACGGTATCTCGAAGTGAGCGTTTAAGTCAGTCGGTACCGCGCATGGCCATTAAAGCCGCGCACTTTGCTAAAAAAACATTACTTGCTGGTTTTACAACCCTCAGAAATGTAGGGGCCGAGGGCTATAGCGTGATTGCAGTGCGTGATGGTATTAACGCCGGAGATATTGTAGGCCCGCGTATTTGGGCAGCTGGCCCTTCGCTTGGGATCACAGGCGGACATTGCGATAATAACCGTTTACCACCAGAGCTAAAATACACTTCAACAGGGGTAGCCGATGGCCCATGGGCTGCACGTGTAAAAGTACGAGAAAACATAAAGTATGGCGCTAATGCCATTAAGTTTTGCGCCACAGGCGGCGTTTTTTCTAAAGGTACAAAAGTGGGTGTACAGCAGTATTCATTTGAAGAAATGAAAGCCATTGTAGATGAAGCCCACATGCGTGATTTACCTGTAGCCGCTCACGCACATGGCACAAGTGGTATTAAAACAGCTATAAAAGCCGGCGTAGATAGTATTGAACATGCCAGCTTTTTAGATGATGAAGCCATCGCACTTGCCAAAAAACATGGCACGTGGTTATCAATGGACATTTATAATACAGAATACACACTGAGCTTTGGTGAGCAAAATGGGGTAGATGAAGAAAATCTCAATAAAGAACGCCAAGTGTCTAAAAAGCAGCGCGACAGCTTTAACCGCGCAGTAAAAGCCGGTGTAAATATGGTATTTGGTACCGATGCTGCTATTTACCCTCACGGCGATAACGCCAAACAATTTAGCCGTATGGTTAAATTTGGCATGAGCGAACTACAAGCAATACAGGCTGCCACCATTAACAGTGCAAAGCTATTAAAAATGGATAATAAACTGGGTCAGCTAAAATCAGGGTTTGCAGCCGACATCATTGCCGTAAAAGGTAATCCACTTAAAAATATCTCTGTGCTTGAGCGCATTCCTTTTGTTATGAAAGCAGGCGTTGTTTATAAAAAATAGTCACTAATTAATCTATTGTTTTACAAAAGCATGAAAGCTTACACTTTCATGCTTTTTATTAACCGCATTAATTTAACCTTAAATTTACTTTTTAGAACAATAACTCACCTACCACGCAATTAATTTCACTTTTTTAGAATTTTTTATTCACTTAACGAATAATAACTATTACTATTCGCATACTTTATGGAATACGAATAATTATCAATATGAAAAGGTTCAAATACTCTCTTGTTACACTTGCGTGTTTAAACGCATCATTAGCGGTTGCTGCAACAACGGCTGAAAAAGACATTGAGCGCATCAGCGTTTACGAAAAGCAAAACCAAGTTGTAATGAGCTCAGGCCTTGCAACTAAATCAGACATGTCGTTAATGGAAACACCGGCACCGGTTGTTATTATTGACCGTGAACTTATAGAGTCACAAGGTGTAGATAGCCTACAAGAGCTTGTACGTAATGTAAGTGGTTTAACTCAAGCCGGTAATAACTACGGTATAGGCGACAATTTAGTCATTCGTGGTCTTGATGCTAATTACACTTACGATGGTATGTATGGCGGTGCAGGCTTAGGTAATACATTTAACCCAACTCGTTCACTCACTAATGTTGAGTCGGTTGAAGTACTTAAAGGCCCTGCTACCGGTTTATATGGTATAGGCAGTGCTGGTGGTGTTATAAATCTGATTGAAAAAAAGCCTGAGTTTGAAGAAAAACATAAAATATCTGCCGAGCTTGGCCAATGGGATAGTTATTCACTTGCCTTTGATAGCACCAATGCGATTACCGATGACCTAGCGTATCGCGTAATGGCTAAAACGGCCTCAAGCGATGGCTTTCGTGATTTAAAAGAAGACCGCGACGAAATTTATACCTCGCTTAAATACATACTAAGTGACAAGCAAGATATCATGCTCTCTGCTGCCTATATTAAAGACTCAATTGCAGTAGATTCTATTGGCCACCCTATTCGAATTTATAACGCAGAAACCGCCAATGGTTTAACTGCAGGTGAAGTAACTGGCGCAGATTTAGTAAATGACCCATCTGGTAATGGTGTTCAATTAACTGCGGCTCAACAAACACAATTGGCAGATTCGCTTTCATCAACCGATGGCCTTACCCCGTACGATTTTGGTACTAACGGTATTATCTCTCCTATGGCGGATGATAATGAAGGTGAAGAGCTTCGCTTTAAGCTAACCCATAATTACTTTATTACAGATGATTTATTTTTAAATCAGCAGTTACAGTACCGTAACTACACATCAAGCTTTGCTCGTCAAACTGGTGCGTTTAATTATGTGTATTCAACACGCGATGGCATTATAAATAACGACCCGCGTGCCCCGTTAGTTGAAGACGGTGTGCTTTACCCGTTTGCAGCGCGACGCCAAGAATACCGCCAAGTAGAAGCTGATGAAAAGTCATGGCAGTATTTCTTAGATTTACGCTATGACTTTATGTTAGGCGACGTGGATAACGAATTACTGGTTAATGCAAACTACGAAGACAGAGACATTCGCTTTAAACAGTATTCTATTTACGACGCAGACAAAGTTATTTACGACAGCGAAGGAAATGTACTTTATCAAGGCACGCTGCCATATATTTATGATATGCGCTCGCCAAATTGGCCAACAGGTAGTTTTGATGACTACGACCCGCTAAAAACCAGTGACTACAATAAAAAAGTACAAGCGTGGGGCTTAGGTATTCAGCACGTAGGCTATATTACTGAGCAGCTTACAACTCGAGTTGGTGTTGCTTATAATCGCATTAAGCAAACATATGAGCACTATGGTGTAGATGAGCGTTATAGCTCAAGTCGCGCTGAACCAACACCTGAAGCAAACACATCAGACAGTGGCTTAACTTATAACTTAGGCGCAACGTATCAACCTACTGAAAACTTTTCCGTGTTTATTAACCACGCTAAAGGCCGTACTGCCTACAGTGTATTAGGCTCAGTAGCAGGTACAGAGGCCGACCGTGAAGACTCTGAGTCTGTCAGTAACGATTTAGGCTTTAGATTTAAAGCATTTGATGATCAACTTTTAGCATCACTGGTGGTATTTGAAAGCGCGCGTACAAACCTTGAATACACAAACCCACTGTATGAAGCCGGTGTGTCTGGGCCTGATGTAGTAGAGAGCTACTACGATGGTGAAGAGCAAACCAAAGGCGTTGAACTCGATTTAAATGCGCACTTAAACGAGCAATGGAAAGTAAATGTAAACGGCGTATACCAAGATGCCCGCGATAAATCTAATCCAAATAGCAGCAGTTACGATACACGCCAAAAAGGCGTACCGTATGTAACGGCAAGTACGTGGGTTACCTACTACGCCGATATGTTTAACCTACCTGAGGCTGTTAACATCAGTGGCGGTATTACTTTTGTTGATAACAGAAGCACAAACTCTAGCTCGTTTAGTATTCCTGATGGCTATGTACCAAGCTATACGGTGTACGACGCAGCAGTTTCGTACACCACTGATAAATGGCACATGCAGCTTAATTTAAACAATTTGTTTAATAAAAAGTACTACTCTAAAGCCATGTTTTTAGGTGGTATGCCAGGCGAAGAGCGCAACGCTAAGCTCAGCTTTAGCTACACACTTTAACCCTGCCTAAGCAATTAATTTACTCCTACAAAAAGTAGGAGTAAATTAAACCTAATCTTGATTTAATACTCTACAAAAGATACCAGGCTAAACGTTGCTATAATTTATAAGCGTGCTAGCATTACTTTCTGAATTTACTGAAACTTAAAAAGCTATGAGTCTATCTGAAAAAAACTTAGCCTTTGTTATGCACTGTGGTGAAATGGGCAGCCGTTGGGGTTTCAATCGCACGATTGGCCAAATGTGCGGTTTGCTGATCATCACCAAAGAGCCCATGACCGCAAATGAGATTGCCGATGCGCTAAGTATCTCGCGTGGCAATGTAAGCATGGGAATTAAAGAGCTCCAGTCATGGCAATTAATTAAAGTGCATCATATCCCTGGTGATCGTAAAGAATATTACGCCCCAGCGGGTGAAATTTGGGATATGGCTAATCGCGTATTTGAAGAACGTAAAAAGCGTGAAATAGACCCTACCCTAAGTTTGCTACGTGATAACCTTTTAGACGAAGCAAACAACGAAGAAGAGCGCTATGCACAAAAGCAAATGGGCGAAATCCACAACCTACTCGAAACGGTTACTAAGTGGTCTTCAGAGTTACAACGCTTAAGCCCAGAGCAGCTTAATAAGCTAATGAAGCTTGGTTCAGGAATTGGCAAGGTTATCGATTTAAAAGACAAAATATTTAAAAAAGAACATGATTAAACAAATAAAAAAAGCCGCATAGCGGCTTTTTTTTATTACACAACAGCGTATAAATTATATTTTTGGATAACCAATTCTATCTGATAGATAGCCCACGCTGGTGGCAAAGTAATATGAGCGGTTCCAGTGCATAAACACTTTGTAGTTATCATACGCTAAGTACATACGCCCATTAATGTCATCAGGCATTACCAGTGCAGCGCGTACATCAACATTAGGTAAGTCAGACCCGTCAGCTTTGCGTACACCCAATGCTTGCCAGTCTGCAAGCGAGCGCTCTGAGTCGTTCCAATATTCTAACCATTGCTTACGTGTTTTAGTGCCACGTTTTAGCACGTATTTACTGTCAAAATTTTCAGGTAATTTTACCTGGCGACCCCAAGTTAGTGAGTCATTCCAACCTTCTTGTTTTAAATAATTGGCAATCGATGCAAATGCATCCTCTTTTGTGGTCCAAATATCTTTACGGCCGTCGTTATTGTAATCAACAGCGTAGGCGTTAAAAGAGGTAGGCATAAACTGAGTTTGCCCCATTGCTCCAGCCCAAGAGCCTTTAAATTTATCAAGCGTAATATGGCCTGACTTTAAAATATCTAATGCTGCCCAAAGCTGGCGCTTATAAAGTGCTTCACGACGACCATCAAAGGCAAGCGTCACTAGCGATGAAATAACATTATGGCCACCTTGTATTGTGCCAAAGTTACTTTCAAGGCCCCATAATGCCACTATAAAGCGTGCTTGTACGCCAAACTCTTTTGCAACTTGTTCAAGTACATCTTTATTTTCTGCGTAGAGTTTACGTGCACGATCAATTTTCCATTGCGGTACACGTTTTGGTAAGTAGGTTTCGAGGGTTTCTTTAACCTCTGGCTGGTTTTTATCAGCCGATACAACTTTTTCTTTGTATGAGGCAGTCGCAAATGCATCGTCTATTAACTTGCTATCGTACCCTTTAGCAATGGCCTCTTGTTTTAAATCACTTAAATAAATTTGAAATTCGGCCTGCGTTTTAGCAACTACAGAGCCACTTAAACACACTGAGCATAAAATTACGGCTAACTTTTTAATCACTATCAACTCCGTTTTCTTTTCGTAATTGGCTAAGTAAATTTTCTTCCGGCGGTGGAATTTGCAAATAGTAACCCTTGTCTGGGTCAGCTAACGCTGCTTTTACTGTTTCAAGGTCGGCACCGCCTAAATGATCACGCTTTGCTAAATTGATAATCATTACATAAATAGGTTGACCAAACATAGCCAGTAAAGGTTCAGGCACTTTACTAAAATCATCTCTTTTTTCAACAAATAAGAAGGTATCCGCTTTTTTCTTACTTTTATATACCGCAGTGAGCATAATGGCCCTATTTAATCTTGCTTAACATTGCCGCACACTATAACATGAGAGTAATAATAAGTTAGAAAAATTAGATTAGAAATTTCATTAAAGGCCTTATTCAGCCTACGTTTATCTAAAATTAATTTCTAATCAGACAAATCAATTGAGCGTGTATGTCGGAACAAATTTTTGAGCTAAAAGGGAACCTTTTCACGTTGTCAGTATTGCATCTTTATAGCACTGATATCGCCCTTCTAGCAGAACAGTTGTATGTAAAAATAGCCCAAGCTCCTCGTTTTTTTGAAGGAGCGCCTATTGTTGTTAATTTAGAAGAAATTAAAAACAGCTCACTTGATTTTGTACATTTAAAATCTCTTATTGAGCGTATGAGCTTTAATGCTGTAGGTGTTTGTAATGGCTCAGATGAGCAACACACGCAAGCTAAAGCCGCTGGCCTTTCTGTACTAAATTACTCGCAAGATGCTAAAAGTGCACCCGTTAAACAAGAGGCGCCAAATACCTCTATTGTTGAAAAAAACGTGTACCTACCTGCGCAAGTAATTAATGGCACGGTACGCTCAGGGCAGCAAGTTTATGCAAAAGACAGAGACTTAATTGTACTTGGTGCAGTTAGCCATGGTGCAGAAGTAATAGCCGATGGTAATGTGCATATTTATGGCACCTTACGCGGGCGTGCTATTGCAGGTGCAAAAGGGATTAAAGACGCCTGCATTTATTGCCAAAAGCTCGAAGCCGAATTGGTTTCAATTGATGGCAATTACTGGATCAGCGACTCATTACAAGGTGAGCACTGGGGCAATGCAGTTCAAATACAACAAAAAAACGAATCATTAGAAATTTCAGCTTTGGTTAAAGGATAAATCTCATGGCAAAAGTAATTGTCGTTACCTCTGGTAAAGGCGGTGTTGGTAAAACAACATCAAGTGCTGCAATAGGCACCGGTTTAGCTTTAAAAGGCTATAAAACAGTTATTATCGATTTTGATATTGGCTTACGTAATCTAGATTTAATTATGGGGTGTGAGCGCCGCGTAGTATACGATTTTGTAAACGTAATAAACGGCGAAGCCAACCTAAATCAAGCGCTTATTAAAGATAAACGCGTTGAAAAATTATTTTTACTACCCGCATCACAAACACGTGATAAAGACGCCCTTACCCGCGAAGGCGTAGAGCGCGTTTTAAACGAACTAAAAGAAGACTTTGACTACATTGTGTGTGATTCACCTGCAGGTATTGAAGCCGGCGCAATGATGGCGATGTACTTTGCTGATGAAGCAATTGTAACAACAAACCCTGAAGTATCTTCGGTTCGAGATTCAGACAGAATTTTAGGTATTTTACACAGCAAATCAAAACGTGCTGAAGAAGGCCTAGAAAATATTAAAGAACACCTATTATTAACACGCTACAACCCTGAGCGAGTTGAAAAAGGCGAAATGTTATCGGTAGAAGATGTTAAAGATATTCTGTCGATTCCTTTACTTGGTGTTATTCCTGAGTCGCAAGCGGTATTAAGTGCGTCTAATTCAGGCCAACCAGTAATACTTGATGGTGATTCAGATGCAGGGCAAGCATACGCTGATGCAATCAATCGCTTACTTGGTGAAACAGTCGATTTTCGCTTCTTAGATGTTGAGAAAAAAGGCTTATTTAAACGGATTTTTGGAGGTTAATGTGTCTTTACTTGACTACTTCCGCTCAGAAAAGAAAAATAGCGCGTCATTAGCAAAAGAGCGATTGCAGATCATTGTCGCGCACGAGCGTTCGCAACGCGGAACACCGGATTACTTACCACAATTAAAACAAGATATTTTAGATGTGATCCGTAAGTACGTAAATGTAAACACTGATGCAGTGCAGGTACAGTTTGATCAAAACGAAGATGATTTAGCGGTACTTGAACTCAACGTGACATTACCTGACGAAGAAAAAAAGTAGCACAACTAAAAGCGGCATTTTAAATGCCGCTTTTTGCTTTGCACACTCACTACACGTATGTGGTGCATTGTGTTGTGTTTTAAATTTAAAAGTTTACACGTAAACCAAGTAAAAACTCATGGCTTGCTGCACTGTCAATTTTAAAGCCATCAGTAAATGCATCTTGCCCCGTTTGCACATCACCAAATTCAATGTATTGATACTCTGTGTATAATGACATAGTTTTAGTTATTTGATAGTTAACCCCTGCACCAATATTCCATGTAAATTCAGTTGAATCGTCATCAGCATACGCATCGTAATAGCCATCAACATTTCCATCGAATGCGTCAAAGGCGCTAATGCCTGCACCACCTAACTTTGCAGAATAGCTGTTATCGGCAACCCCTAACCCCGCTTTAATATAAGGCGTAAACGCGGTACTGTTATCAAAATCGTAAAAGCCTTCAATTGTATAAGTGGTAGTTTTTAAATCCCCCTTTAATACATACTGCTCACCTTCGCGTGCACCCACGCCAACTTTTGTATCGCTATAATCGGTGTCATGATAGCTAATACGCGCCTCTACTCTAAATTGAGGATTGAACTGATAACCTAAACCAATACTGCCTACACTGCCCTCACCGGCATCAAATTCAGATGGAAAATCACTATCTACGGCAATATTGTTACCAATGGCTTGAGAGTCATTTGCTTGCGAACTATAGCCTACATGTGCAGTTCCATAAAATCCCTCTGCACTAGCTAAAGTAGGCGTGGTACACGCTAAAGCAATTGCGGCAACTATAGTTTTTTGTAATGTGTTCATTGTCATTCCTGATTTTTTTAACAACCAAATTATTGGGCTGTAAGACTAATGTTGAATTCGCAGTTAATATAACTTTTAGATACACAAGCGAATAGATACAATAACGGCACAATACAATTCCGACTTTCAGAACAATGATTAACTATTTACGACACATGGCTATTTTTGCCAAAGTGGTTGCTGGAGGTTCATTTCGTATTGCAGCTAAGGAGCTTGGCATAGCACCTTCACGTGTTAGCCATAGTGTTTCTGACTTAGAACAGTTTTTAGGCGTCACTTTATTACATAGAACAACCCGTAAATTGTCGCTTACCCCTGAAGGTGAAAAATTTTACGCCCACGTAGAAAACATAACAAAACACGCAGAGGCAGGTTTGAACGAAATTAACTCCGTGGGTGATGAGCCTATAGGGTCTTTAAAAATATCGCTGCCCGCCTTTTTAGCAAGCTCCGAAATTTCAGCCGCGATAGCAGAATTTGTGCAAACCTACCCAAAAGTGAACTTGTCTCTTAATTACACAGACCAAGTAATAAATATAATGGATGAAGGACTCGATTTAAGTATTCGAGTTGGCTGGCTAGAAGACAGCTCACTCATGGCGCGTAAAATTGGAGAGAGTAAACGCTTTTTAGTTGCCTCAAGTAAGTACGCGAGTAAGCATCAACCCCCTACGCACCCAAACGATTTAAAACAGTGGGATTGGGTTCATTTTAGTATGCGCGGCAGCACTGTAGATTTTACCTCTCCAAATGGCGAAGTGGTGTGTATTTGTGAAAAGTCGCGCGTAAATGTAAATAGTGCGCTTGCAATAAGTCACTTTGTATCTGAAAACTTGGGTCTAGGCATATTGCCCGAAAACCTAGTAAAAAAACAATTAGCACGAGAAGAGTTCATTCACATTTTACCTAACTGGCAACTCAAGCCGCTTGGTTATTACGCGGTATGGCCAAATAATGCACGCAGAGAAAACCTAACACTATTATTAGTACGCTTTTTAGCTAAGCGCGGTTTAGTAACCGCAGAGGATTAAGCAAGTACCCCTTAAGTGAATATGTTATTATTGGCCCATTACTTTGCTTTATGCCTGCTATTACTTTGCTATGTTAAATCACGCTTCTTGTTTTACTTTATTTGATTGCTCTGTAGATTCTATACCGCTTCCAGATAAATTTACGTTTCCGTTTTACTACCAGCCTCATCCGTTATCTGTTTTAGCCGCAACACAATTGCAGCAGCAACTTGAAACGCATTTACCGTATAACGAAAATGACAGCAGCAATACAGCAACGAATGATGGCAAAATGTTTGGTGTACTGGTTGTACAAAACCAGCAACAACATCTTGGCTTTTTAGCGGCGTATTCAGGCCAGCTCGAAAATTTAAATACCTATATAGAATGCGTGCCTAATGTATCTACAATGGCACTGGAAGATGTGGGTTATTTAAAAGAAAGTAAAATAATTAACGAGATAAATGCGCAAATACATGCCCTAGAAAATGCAAGTACATTGAATAAATTAACAGCGTCATTAAATGCCGATAAAGCCGCGTTTGAGCAGCAGTTACACGCTCAACAAAGCGTAATGCAAGCCAATAGAAAAACACGTAAAAAGGCGCGCAGTGCACTTGCAATTGAGCAAAGCCAAGCGATAACGCCTGAGCAACAAGCAAGCTTGAATGAATTGGCCAAACAAAGCATAGAAGATAAAAAATACTATCAAAGCATAAAAGATCACTGGCACGACAAAATAACTCAGCAACAGCAGGCGCTTAATGCCCTACACGACGAAATAAAACAGTTAAAAAAACGCCGTAAAGTTTTATCTAAAAACCTACAAAAGCAAGTGTTTGCGCAGTACCAGTTTTTAAATGCAGAGCATGAAGTTAAAGATCTCAATGCCATATTTGCAGCATTGCCAGAGCATACTCCGCCATCAGGTGCTGGAGATTGCGCTGCGCCCAAGCTATTACAATACGCTTATCTTAATAATTTAAAGCCAGTGGCAATGGCTGAATTTTGGTGGGGGGCCGCACCTAAATCGGCAATACGCCAACATAAAAACTATTACCCTTCTTGCTACAGTAAGTGCCAACCTATTTTATCGCACATGTTAAAAGGCCTCAGCATAGAAGATAACCCGCTACTCGTTAACCCTGCTGAAGGTAAAACGCTGCCGATAGTCTATCAAGACGATGATATTGTTATTGTAAACAAACCCAGCGAGTTTTTATCTGTACCAGGTGTCAATATTGAAGATTCTGTGTATTTACGTATTCAAACGCAATTTCCGCACGCTACAGGTCCATTAATTGTGCACAGACTAGATATGTCTACATCAGGTTTATTAGTGGTGGCGCTCAATAAACGAGCCCACAAAGCACTACAAAAGCAATTTATTGCCCGCACTATTGATAAACGTTACATTGCGCTGGTTGATGGTATTTTGCCTAAGGACTGTGGCAAGATAGAGCTGCCCTTGCGACTTGATTTTGACGATAAGCCACGCCAGCTTGTTTGTTATAAAAACGGCAAACCCGCACTTACTACATGGCAGGTACTTGAACGTAAAAACAATATTACACGTCTACAGCTCTACCCTAAAACAGGACGCACTCACCAGTTAAGGGTACACTGCGCTCATCACCTAGGGCTGAATATGCCTATTATTGGTGACACACATTACGGTAAAAAAGCCAACAGGTTACACTTACATGCCGAGTATTTGGCGCTAGATCACCCCATTACACATAAGCGTTTAACGTTCAGCGTAGCGCCCGATTTTTAATACCAATTCGCATAATTAAGTGATCTATTATGAGTATGGAAAAACGTGTTGATAGCAAGGCAAAAAAATCGCTATTTAGTTGTTCTAAATGAGAATTTTTTAACGCAGATAGCGACACCTTTAGCCCCTAAAAATGATTAAATATTAGCGAATTGGTATAACATAGCCTGTTAGCTTAAAAAGTGGGTTTAATTATCCCACTCTTTAAGTGCGTCTTTAACAAAACTGTAGCGCCAAGAATTAAGTAAATCAGGTTTAATATGATTTAGCTTTTGCTCATCGGTGAGTTTCCAATTCCAGCTAATAAGCTGATTAATTTGCTTTTTAGAGGCCATTACATCCTCTGGTATACCCTGCTCTTTTGCCACTTTAGTGATTTTTTGCTTAATATCTTTAGCTACTTTTTTATAAGCCAGAAAATCAATTAAACGTTTAAGCACTGGCGGATGCTCATCAACCGGGAGTGCTTTGGCCTTTTCAATACACTTTAGTATTTCGACTCCAGAGCGGTTTACTTCCATTGACTCAACACCCGGAATTTGTCTTAGCGTATTTAAACTCGAAGGCCCACGTTTAGCAATTTCCGTCATGTTGTGCTCTTTAAGCACAAAGTTAAGCGCTAAATTTTTACGAATAGCTTTATTACGACGCCATACAGCTAATTCTTTTAATACCGCGAGCTCGTGCGGTTTTAGTTGCCATGCGTTTTTTATATCTTTGTAAAGCAGCTCATCTGGGGTTTGAAAGGCGCGTTTATTTGCAATTAACTCGCTCTCATTTATTACAATATCAAATAACTCAGCTTTGTTTATGCGCTCAATTATTAGTTCAAAACAAGGCAGTAAATGAAACGTATCAGCGGCTGCATAATCGAGCTGCTTTTTAGTTAATGGGCGCTGTAGCCAATTAGTTCGCGATTCACTTTTGTCTATTTCTATGCCTAATAGCTCTTTTACCATTAGCGCAAAGCCCATACAGTTGCCTTCGCCTAAAAGCTGAAGAGCAAATTGTGTATCAAACAATGGAGCGGGTACAAAGCCTGCATATTTTTGAAATACTTCAATATCTTCTGAAGGTGAATGCAACACTTTCAGTACTGATGGATCTTGTAATATTTGCCAAAATTCAAATAACGAGAGTTCGGCCAGTGGATCTATAAGGGCAAGATGCTCGCCATCATATACTTGAATAAGTGCAACTTCAGGGTACAAAGTACGGCGGCGCATAAACTCTGTGTCTATGGCTAAAATAGGCTTGTTTTTTATTTGCTCAACAAAGGTATTGAGTTGATTTTGTGTTTCGATCAATTGGTATTGCACTTAATCTCCTACAATAAAAAAGCCGGCTAATGCCGGCTTTTTTATAGTTTACTAATCTTTTAGGGCTCTTCTGAGAATCTTACCTACATTTGTTTTAGGTAACTCATCCTTAAACTCAACGAGTTTAGGCACCTTATAATTAGTTAAATTATCACGACAGTGATTTATTATATCTTTTTCAGTTAAAGAAGGGTCTTTTTTAACAACAAAAACTTTAACTTGTTCGCCACTTACATCGTGCGGTATACCAATAGCCGCGACTTCTAGTACGCCGTCGTGCATGGCAACCACTTCTTCTATCTCATTTGGGAACACATTAAAGCCCGATACAATGATCATGTCTTTTTTGCGGTCAACAATATAGAAGAAACCTTCATCGTCGTATGTGGCAATATCGCCGGTAGCAAACCAGCCATCTTGCAAACATTCTGCGGTTGCATCTGGGCGGTTATAGTAACCTAGCATAACTTGTGGGCCTTTAACCCATAGCTCACCGGGTTCACCTTTTGCCGCTTCTTCTCCGTTTTCAAGCATTAGCTTAATTTCGGTATTAGGAGCAGGTAAACCAATAGAGCCATTATAAGCTTCTAAATCGTACGGGCTTACAGTTACAAGCGGTGCACACTCAGTTAAACCGTAACCTTCCATTAATTTAGAATTAGTCACTTTTTGCCATTTTTCAGCTACAGGACGTTGTACCGCCATACCGCCACCTAATGACATTTTTAAATGACTAAAATCAAGCTCTGCAAACCCTGGTGTATTAAGTAACCCGTTAAACAGGGTATTTACACCGGTAATAGCAGTAAATTTATGCTGATTAAGCTCTTTAACAAATGCAGGCATATCACGTGGGTTTGTAATTAATACATTCAAACCACCGTATTTCATAAACGTTAAGCAGTTAGCCGTTAACGCAAATATATGATAAAGCGGTAATGCAGTAACAACAACTTCAGTACCACGGTCTAATACTTTATCTAAACAGCCCGATACTTGCTCAAGGTTACCAACCATGTTGCCATGACTTAACATCGCCCCTTTAGATACGCCGGTTGTACCACCCGTGTATTGTAAAAAGGCCAGATCAGATAAGCTCATTTCTGGGCGCGTATACTTTGCAGGGTCACCTGCTAACACATCTGAAAACTTAATTGTATTTGGCAGGTTGTAGCTGGGTACCATTTTTTTTATGTATTTAACCACAAAATTAACGATATGCTTTTTAATACCACCCACCATGTCGCCCACTTGGGTAACAACAATGTGTTTTACATCCGTTTTTGCAAGTGCTTTTTCAAGCGTGTCTGCAAAGTTAGCCAATATAAAAATAGCTGACGCGTCAGAGTCTTTTAATTGATGCTCAAGCTCTCGTACTGTGTAAAGTGGGTTTACGTTAACCACCACACACCCTGCACGTAAAATACCTAAAATAGCGATAGGCGTTTGTAACAAGTTAGGCATCATTACGGCAACTTTGTCGCCTTTTTTAAGACCTAAATCATTTTGAATATACGAGGCAACACGTTGTGTCGCTGTATCTATTTCATCATACGATAATGTTTTACCCATATTCGTAAATGCAGGTAAATCTTTGTAATCGGTAAAACTTTTTTCGAACACTTCGAGTAACGAGTTGTAATGCTCAGGATCGATTGTTTCAGGCATACCTTCTGGGTAGCGCTTAAGCCAGATTTTTTCCACTCTTAGCCCCTGTTTATAATTATATTTTTATTAACCTTAATCTAAGTAAGGCACTTTAACAATTGAGCAAATACTCTAATGCAGGAATAATCCCACATTTGGCGCTAATTTACAATTAACATGCACCATTTTGCAGCATAAAGGCTTGAATATGCTCAAAACATAACCCACTGCTTTGCATATGGCAATGATGCCCGCCATCTACATTAATTACCTTCAAGTTGTTGTAATAGCTAATATACTTGGCCAAATTTTGTTTTACAAACGAATAACCTTGGTTACCTAAAATTAATTGGCTTGGTGCAATTAATTGTTTTATTGCACCAATACATTGCGCTTCATCAAACCTAAAACCTGAGTGATTTTTAAGCTTAGGGTCTGTTGTTAACTCATACCCTAGTTCACTTTGCTTAATATTACGACTCATCAATAAGGTGATCAGTTCGTTATTTAAATCTGTTGTATTTGCACGCGCTTCAATAATCGCTGATTGCGATTTATAAACGCGCTTTTTTTTATTGTAGGCGCGCTCTCTGTTCAGTATCGCCCCTTTTAATTGCTCACATACTTCATCACTGGGGGTTGTAACACAGCCAATCCCTTCAATAAAGGTAACTGAATGCACATACTCACTAAAACAACTAGCAAATAAACCAGCCACCATTGCGCCCATTGAATGGCCGACTAAATGTACCTTTTTTGCCCCTAAGCTCTTTATAAGTTGGTACACATCGTAAATATAATCAACAAAATAATAATGAGCGTCCTGTGCACGCCAATCAGATAGCCCATGACCAGCAAAGTCAACACAATACCAAGTATGCTGCGGATTAACCTTATCCAACATAGGTGTAAAACTATTACTGTTATCTAGCCACCCATGCAAGGCTATAACCAGCTCATCGCCAGTGCCTTTTTGTAAGCCACGCAATGTTATATTTCTTGTTTTTATTTCAAATGGCTGCAACAGACACCTCTTTTTAACGTGCGACATTATTTATAACATACTAGTTGTCAGACCTCTAATACCAAAAGTTTTTATATTTTTTATATTTATAAAGACCACTTTATTTGCAAGGTTAACTTTTGAATTTAAATTATGTATTTAATTTCAACAACTTAAAATATTTTAAGTTTCATTAATTCAATAAATAATTACAAACAGAGCTTAAATACTCTTCAGGTAGGTAATGTATACCACTATATTCATTACACTATAATTAACATAAGCTAAAAAAATGGTTGTATTGTTTTAGTGACAATTAGCCAAACCTGTTTATATACTTTGCTTTTTATTCTTACTTCATTTCATTATTATACAAGGGCGTATTGAACTTTGTGGATTGAAACTTGTTCAATCTACGGGCGGTTAAATCCTGGTACGAGGTTTGTAACCTTGTGGGCTGAGTAAAAACCTAGCAAAAAATTTAATCGCCTTAGAAAGAATTTCTGGGCAGCGCATGTTTGGTATTTATGCTGCAAATTCAACACGCCGTAACCATATACAATTGTGGTGCTATTTAAACAGCACATTCATAGGGATAAAAATGAAAAACCAACTTAGCTTATTAGCGCTTTTATGTGCATCTACCAGTGTTTATGCAAGCGATGCACCTAAAAATGTAATTTATATGATTGGTGACGGGATGGGTCCTGCCTATACAACCGCTTATCGTTATTTTAAAGATGATCCAACCACCAAGCAGATTGAAACAACCGTATTTGATACTATTTTAACAGGCATGGCGCGTACTTACCCTGACGATCACACTTATGTTACCGACAGTGCTGCAGGTGCAACCGCACTGAGTAGCGGCCACAAAAGTTATAATGGTGCTATTGCAGTCGATACAGACAAAAAGCCCGTTAAAACCATGCTAGAAATAGCAAAAGAACGTGGTATGACAACGGCATTAGTAGCTACCTCGCAAATTAACCATGCCACCCCAGCTAGTTTTGCTACACATAACGAATCACGTCGAAATTACGATGCCATTGCTAATGAATACATAGATAACAAAATTGCCGGTAAACTCCCTGTTGATTTAATGCTAGGCGGCGGTACGCAGTATTTTATTAGAGAAGACCGTAACCTCGTTGATGAATTTAAAGCAGCTGGTTATCAATATAGCGATGATATAAAAAGCCTTGGTCAGATCACACAAGTACCGGCACTTGGCTTATACGCCCCAATGGGCCTGCCGTTTGCACTTGATGCTAATTCAAACCACTTAACGCAACTAACAGCTAAAGCATTTGATTTACTCGACGGCCAAAATAAAGACGGCTTTTTTGTCATGATTGAAGGCAGCCAAATTGATTGGTGTGGACATGCTAACGATGTAGCCTGTGCCATGGCCGAAATGGATGACTTTGCACAGTCGATTGAAAAAGCAAAAGCCTATATTGATAAAAACCCTGATACTTTATTAGTGGTTACTGCAGATCATTCAACTGGTGGGTTAACCCTCGGTGCGCACGGACAATATAAGTGGGATACAGAAGTTATTAAAGGCGTTAAAGCAACAGCCGTTGAGCTGACAAAGCAATTACTCGCTGCTGATGACCTAGAGCCTATTTGGCGCGCCAACACAGGTATTGAATATACACCGGCTAATAAAGTAAAACTTGAACAAGCGAAAAAAATGGGCGAAACAGCGCTTAATTTAGCCATTAAAAGTATTATTAGTGACGCCAGCTTTACTGGTTGGACAACGGGCGGACACACCGCTGTAGATGTACAAGTATTTGCCTACGGTAAAGGCAGTGAACACTTTAACGGTGCTCAAAATAATACAGATATTGCCGATAAACTAATTGGCTTTATTAAACAGTAGCCATAAGCTTACGCAAAAAGCCCGAACCAGTGTTCGGGCTTTTTATTTTTTACTATTACGGGGGCTAAGCGTATATATCGACGCCTATTAAATCTTGTACTTCGGCGCGACGCTCTAAATTTGCAAATTCAGTATATGTTGAAATTGCTTTACTCACCGTTGGGCTTGGTTGGTCATAAATAGTTTGGCTATACTTTGCGTTACTGGTGCTTTGACTAAAGTATTGATTAGCAAGCTCTACACCCGCTTTACTACTTTTTACATAATCTGTGTTTGTTTTTTGACTGGCGCTATCATCCGCTAAACCTTGTGGTTTAGAGGGTATAATTTTTGTAGAGGTAACCTTTGCAGGAATAGCCCCCGTAAAAAAACCAGCACCAATTGGCAAAGTCATAGATAACTTCCAACAATAAACATATTAAAAATTATGATTTAAAAACACCCAATTTGCAACTCTTGTGCTTATTCGCGACCCGGTAGTTTTTTCCATGTTACTGTATCGCGCACATATTTAGGTTGCGCATCGCTTGCTTTAACAACCTCGCCCTTTAAAAAGGCCGTATCTACATGGCTAAGCATATAGCGAGCATCTGGCAAAGTAATGGCTGTATTTATGGTTATATTGCTAACGTTTTTAAGTGCATCAGGGTAACTTTTAAATCCCGTGCCAACGGCAATCGCGTGTAAATCTTCACTGCTTATGTGCTCTTTGCTTAATAAATCAGGTTTTATAACACACTCTTCATTTACCAACTCCATGCGTGAGTTATTTACCTGGTATTGGGCAAAATAAATTTCTCCCATACGCGCATCTATAGCTGAATACACGACTGGCGCCTGCGTCTGTTCGTACGCTTGCTGGGCCATAATTGCCAAGGTTGATACACCCACTAATGGTAAATTGGCTGAATAAGCTAACCCTTGTGCAATAGCAACACTAATGCGCACACCGGTAAAGCTACCTGGCCCTTGGCCAAAGCCAATAACGTCTAAGTCTTTTAATTTACACTGTGCTTTATTAAGAAGCTCATCAACTAAAGGGAGTATTTTTTGACTATGTTGCTGTGGGCATTCTTCAAAATGATGAAATGTTTGGCCCTGAAAGTGTAAAACTATAGATAACGCTTCTGTTGAGGCGTCTAGGGCAAGAATATTACTTTTAATCATTTTAGTACTCTAGTTAATGTGTTTTAAAAATGTGTTTGCATCTTCTAAGCTTCGCGTGCGGCGCATCGGCGGTAAGCTTTTTAAAAATACTTGGCCATATTGGCGCGTTACTAATCGGTTGTCGCAAATAACCAGCACGCCTTTATCTTTGTTATCTCGTATTAAACGCCCCACGCCCTGCTTGAGCGCTATAACAGCTTGCGGTAACTGTATATGAGCAAATGGGTCTTTGCCTTGCATTTGGCAATCTTGCATTTTGGCTTGCAGTAATGGGTCATCCGGTGCTGCAAAAGGTAACTTGTCAATAATAACACAGCTTAGCGTGCTACCACGTACATCAACCCCTTCCCAGAACGAGGCAGTACCTAACAATACCGCATTACCATGGCGCGTAAATTTTTCCAGTATTATACGCTTAGACATTTGCCCTTGCATATAAACTGGGTAGTCCATTTGTGTGGTTAACCCCTCTGCCACCAAATGCATCATTCGGTAACTTGTAAACAGCACAAAGCAACGCCCTTTAGCCGATTTAATCAGCTCTAGGGTTAATTTTATAATTGCATGAGGCATGTTCTCTGCATGCGATTCTGGCAAATATCGTGGTAAGCATAAAAGTGCCTGATTAGGGTAATCAAAGGGGCTATCAACCATCATACTTTGCGCAGGAGTAATACCTAAGCTTGCATTAAAGTGATCGAGCTTATTATCAACTGATAACGTGGCTGAGGTAAATACAAACCCTGCGCCGGTGTCTTTCATCATTTGAGCAAATTTAGTAGAGACATTAAGTGGCGTAATATTAACCGTTAAATAGCGCCGCGTGGTTTCGTACCAATAGCTAAAGCCCGTTTGTGCGGTATCAAAAACACGCTCTAACTGACCTTTAAACGCTAAAGTGCGCTCAAACGGGTGCTCTATTTTATCACTTCGCTCTAGACACAGTTTTAATACCTGATAAACAAAGTCTAAATCGCTAATTACCCGATGCAGCGCTGCGCAAATTAATTTATCACTGAGCTTTTCGCGCCAATCTCCTCGGCTTCCATCTACACCAAACTGTAAACGTAAATCAGCCACACTGGTTTCAAGCTTATTAAGGCTTTTTCCAAGTTGCAGCATATCGGGAATTTCTGCACGGTAAATAGCGCGTAAATCGTTAATTAAATCCACCAGCTTTTTAGTACTAATACTTTCACCAAAGTAATCACTAGCAATTTCGCTAAGCTGGTGTGCTTCGTCAAAAATATAAGCGTCGGCGGTGGGCATAAGTTCGGCAAAACCGGAGTCTTTTACTGCCATATCAGCAAAAAATAAATGATGGTTTATAACCACTACATCCGCTTCGGCTGCATTTAAACGCGCTTTGCGTATATAACATGATTGAAAGTCTGGACACTCTTTGCCTAAACAATTATCGGCTGTCGAATTAACATAGGGCAGTACCTTGGCGTCTTCTTCAATACCAATACAATCGGCTAAATCACCCGAGTGTGTTTCACTGGCAAATTTTGCAACCATAGCAAGTTGATGCATTACATCAGGATCGTCTGTTGGTACATGGGCTACATGTTGGTTTAGCCTATAAGTGCACAGATAATTAGCGCGCCCTTTTAACAATGCGGTTTTTTTAGAGGCATTAAGTGCTTTTACTAGCTGAGGTAAATCGCGGTGGTATAACTGCTCTTGTAAGGCCTTAGAGCCTGTAGAGATAATTGTTTTACCTTTAGATTTAAGGGCAGGCGCTAAATAGGCAAACGTTTTACCTGTACCAGTGCCCGCTTCAACCACTAACTGCGTGCTATTTTTTAATGCATCGTTAACGGCAACGGCCATATCAATTTGAGGTTGGCGAGGCGTGTATCCATCTAAAGATAACGCTAACGGCCCGGTTGCACTAAACAGCTGTTTGATAATACCAGTCACTTTACAAAAAATAATAGCGAGATTTTACGTAAGCCTGGCTATAAGGGCAAGCCAATTGAAATTAGAATTTTGTAAAGGGGCTCACACCCCTTTACACGTTATTGTGCATTTATAGATAACGTGACATTGCTGGCATTGCTATACCCTTTTAAATCGATATACCAATTACCTGTTTGTGGCGCAGAAAACGAACAGGTTTCGCTATTGCCATTTTTATATGGCCTGCACAAGTACTGAGAAACACTAGAAGGAGTGCCAAAGTTTACATATAAATCAGCATCGCCACTGCCACCAGACATTGTTATATCTAATGATGCGTACTGCGTATTTAAACTTTGGCTAAAGCGTTGCCAGCTCCCAGCAGAAACACTAATGTTTGTTATGCTCCGATTGATAGGCTCAATACTCCCCCCTTCATTGTAACTTCCGGTTAGGGATACATTTTCTATCGCATTCCATGCGTGTACCATCACATAGTAAACTCCTTCACTAGAGGGATTAATATCGCAACGTTCATTACTACTTGAGGTAGTGCTTTTACAATCATAATCGTTCAGCGTAGGTGCTTGATTGTAGCGTACATATAAGTCTGCATCGCCTGTGCCCCCAGTCGTAATAAAATTTAAATTGCTCGCACTTTGTGGCACAGCTAATGTGTAAATAAACTGCTCTTTTGCAACCCCTGTGATCCCACTAAGTGTTTGCCCATTGGTTAATTGGTTATTAGTAGGAGGCAAAGTATCGCCGGCATTTTTTGCCATTTCGGCAACATAACTTACTGCCAACTTGGCGAATTTACTGGCATGTTGAGCATCAAACTGGTTATCGTTTTGGGTGTGAATAAGCGGGTTTATATCGCCCATTTTTGATTCAAAAGGCATAGAGGCTGCAAACCCTTGCTGATACCATGACGCATGATCAGAACACCCATAACCACACTGATCAAATCCATAATTTAATTGCGGTAAGTAGGTATCTAAAAGCGCTGCTAAAAACTGATTTTGTGCATTGTTAGTATAATCAGTCATCATAACTATATCTTCAAGGCTGCCATTATTGCCTGTCATATCAAACTGCACCATGCCCACTACATTTTTACCCTGTGATTGGTAGCTGCTTGCAATATCACTTGAACCTCTAAGGCCGACCTCTTCCGCTGCAAACGCCATAATTTGAATCGTACGCTGTGGTTTGTAATTAGTTTGTACAATAGCGCGCAGCGCCTCTGATAGCACAGCAATGCCTGAGGCGTTATCATCAGCACCAGGTGAACGTCCATTGCTTGGGTTTGACTGATTTATCGAATCAAGGTGGCCGCCAATAATAACAATTTCTTCTGCTTTTTCATTGCCTTCAATTGTCACTATAACCGACGATTGCGCCCAATTATGCGGGTAAGTTGCAATGCTAATATCACTGCGACTTTGCGCTATTTGTTGCCAATATGTGTTTAACCAATTTGCAGCATCTACTCCTGTTTGTGAGGTGTAATAACGATTATTAAAACTGGTTAAAGAGTTAACAGTGCTATCGAGGTTAACGGTGCTAATTGATGACATTAAATTTTGTACTGTTTGTTCGTTATCAATAGAATAACTAAATGCTAATGTATTTTGTATAGTATGCGCCGCGGCTAATTGTGTTGCGTAACTGCTCGCCTCTTGCCATGAATCATGTGCCACAAACCCACCGCACCGATTATAATTGTGGTGCATAAATTCGCTTAGATTATTTACCTGATCAGCAGGTATATTTACCAAGTCTATATTTTTAAGCGCACTTGTTGAGCGCTGTGCAAAGGGCAATCTTTGTACTAATCCATGCTGGGTATACTCATAATGTGCCGCTGCAGTTGAATCTATGCTTACCCACACTTTGTTTGTTTCACTTTGTGCTACAACGCCCATTGTAGTAAATAAGCTCAGCGCACTTAGTAGTTTAAAAGGTTTCATTGGTATTCCTTATAATTGGCAATACTGGTATCCATAAAATTTAAAAGGGGCACTAGGCCCCTGGTATCAATGTTTAATTAGCAGACACACTCAGTGTTACTCCGCTTGCATTACTGTACCCTCTTAAATCTAGGTACCAGGTACCTGATTGTGGGTTATCAAACGAACACGTTTCACTGTTGCCATTTTTATAAGGTCTACACAAATAAGTTGACGTACTCGACGCCGAACCATAATTTACATAAAGATCGGCATCGCCACTTCCACCAGAAATAGTAACGGTTAAATTACTATAGCCCTCTCCTAAGTCTTGAGTAAATCGAGCCCAGCTATTAGTTGAAACACTAATATTAGACTCGGTTCTGTTAATCGGTGTGACGCCTCCTGTTGAATTGTTAAAACTCCCAGTAAGCGATACATCAGCTATAGCATTCCATGCTTCTACCATTACATAGTAGGTGCCTGCTTGAACGTTCGAAATACTGCAGTTTTCGGTGCTTGAAGAGGTGGTACTTTTACAATCATACGTATTCAGTGTGGGTTTACTTCCAAACATTACATATAAATCTGCATCGCCCGAGCCACCAGCGGTATTAAACTCAAGATCTGTTGCCCCCGCTGGTACATCGAGTGTAAAAAACATCTGCGCTTTTGCAGAGCCGCTGATCCCCGTACGTGCCACTTTATTTGTTAACGCCTCATCCGAAGGCACAGGCGTGCTCGAGCAATCGCTCCCCGCACTTAGGTTTGAACTAACTCCCACTGCCGCCAATGCAGCTTGTACATCGCTTGGGTTGTAACTTAAGTCACACGCAGCGTCCATAACGCCGTTACCAGCTAAATCCCAATTTGTACTCGCACTCCAATAAAGCTGATTTGCACGTGCCATAACTACAAATGCTTTTTTAGTATCCCAGCCGGATGTAGTAGCAAGGTTATAAAATGCTTTGTTAAATACACCCGAGCTATAGTGCACATCCATGCCAGAGGTATAACTACCTTGATTATCTATAGAGCGTCCATCCTGTGATGGGTTATTCATATAGCGAAGCGCGCCATTGCCTTTAAAAATATCTTGTCCAACTAACCAATCGTTAGTGCCTTTCATGTAATACTCAGCCGCTTCACCAGCCATATCTGAAAAAGCTTCATTTAAGCCACCCGACTTACCGCTGTAAATTAAGCCAGAATTCTGTTCGGTAAAGCCATGGCTTACCTCATGCGCCGATACATCAAGGCTTACGAGTGGGTAAAATGTGCTTTGCCCGTCGCCAAAGGTCATTGCACTGCCATCCCAAAATGCATTTTCATAATTACTTGAATAATGTACGCGCATTTTTAACTGAAAACTTAGCGGTGGCGATCCCACCCAGTCGTTATACATATTAAAAATAACGTTACCAAAATAATGAGCATCGTTAAGCGGCGAATAAGCCCCATTTATCTCTTTTACTGTATTCTCAGGGCAAGTAAATGAATGGGCAGCAGAGCCACTTGTGCCGCCATTGAGATTTATAGTTCTTACATTGGCATTATCCATAACACAGGTGTTACCAGATTGAGACACATCTAGGTTGCTAAAGTCAGTACCGTAAATGTATTTACCTGTTTTGAGATTCCCCCCTGGTCCCGTAGCATCAGCATGTTGTAAGTTATCGTAGCTGAGCAAAACCTCACCGGTATTAGCATCGATTATTTGATAAGGACGTGATGGCGATTTGCCGTAGGTTACATACGATACTTCATACACCAAATGCGCCTTACTTTGTTGATCAACCCAAATCGCTAACCTTGATTTCTCATTGTGTTTTTTTAAGCCTTTAGTTTTTGCAGCTATGCCTACATTTTGGCTTTGAAGCATGGCTTGTTTTACAGATAATTTAGCGCTTACATCGTTTATATCGCCTTCAATATCGTACACCGCAGCGCCATGGGCTTTTTTAAGCATGCCATTTTTAAATGTAAGGCTTAAAGTGTCACCAATTACTGGTAAACCTTGATATGTTTGCTGATAACGGCGAGTTACTTCACCGTTATTACTTATAAACTCTTTTAATACAACTAACTCGTTCCTTACACTTAACCCAATCAAGTCTTTAGGGCTAGTAGATAAAATGGATGCAGAATTTGATTGCATCATATTATTTAAAGCCGTTTGTTGATTTAGGTATTTCTTGTTCGCAGCTACTGCATCTGTTGCTTGAACCAAGGTTAAAGCAGCAAAAGTTGCTAATGTGATTTTTGATAAATTCACGTTTACGCTCCGTCAAAATATTTAGTTTGTAGTGGATTTGTATTAACCGGAACTACTTGTACCCGATTAAGGATCAAGCTTATGTTACAAATTTGAGTTATGAAAATTAAACATTTAATTTACAAGTAAAGTATTAGGAAACGTAAGAACAACAGAAATTACAGTAGGTTAAAAAACACACAAAATCAGTAAAACCTTAAACAGATACAAATTGTATACATATATTTACACTAAATTACACTATTACACCCGCAAAATAGCCGCGTTTACTTTATTCAATTAACGGCAGTAATCAGTCATTACGTTGCCTAGGCAACCTTATGTTAATCTCTTCATTACAAGCAATAACACCAGTAAATTTGCATTAACTATATGTCTCCTAAAGACATAAAAAAAGTGCTAAAAGCCCCATAAATACTGTGACACAGCCTAGTCACAGGAGTAATATACAGCTCGTTTAATTCGCTCTTTTTTGTTCTCTAAAATAAATTTAAGGTTAGCCAATGAATGCTTGGTATCTCATTTGTTTTCTCTCTGCTATCGCAATTTTTATTGCTTATGCAAACCAGTATGTTCTTAAAATGCAAACAACGATTGCTATAACAACGGGCTCGGTTGTTATATCGTTGTTATTAATTATTTCAGTTAAGTTATTAGGCGATACAACTGCATTAGAAATGACGCAAGTTGTAGCCAGTATTAATTTTAATGAATTGCTTTTAAAAGGCATGCTTGGATTTTTGTTATTTGCAGGTGCTTTAGAAATTAACCTGTTGGCACTGCGTAAACAACGATGGGAAATAACCGCTTTAGTTTTGTTCTCTACCGTAGTCTCTACTTTTTTAATTGGCTATTTAAGTTTTTATATTTTTGCCGCTCTTGGCTGGCCCGTCCCTTTTATTTATTGTTTACTTTTTGGCGCCTTAATAAGCCCAACCGATCCAATTGCTGTACTGGCAATTATTAAACAATTACGCGCCCCTGAAGGTATTTCGGTACAGGTAGAAGGCGAGTCTTTATTTAACGATGGTATTGGTTTGGTAATTTTTACTACGCTGTTTTCTGTTGCATTTTTTGGCACCGATGCCAACCCAGCCGACATTGCAGAGCTGTTTTTTGTTGATGCCATAGGTGGAATCGTGTTTGGCTTAGCAATGGCCCTTGTGGGGCACTTTTTAATTATTAACTGTAAAGATGTAAATATACGCCTATTAATAACCTTAACCATTCCAACTGCGGGTTTTGCCGCTGCCAATGTATGGGAAATATCTGGTGCACTTGCCATGGTAACCAGTGGTATTATTTTAGGTAATATTACTCGCGCAAAAGCAACAGAGCGCACAGGGCCCGAAAACACGCGCTATATTAAAGACTTTTGGCACGCCACCGACAGCTTTTTAAACGCTTTGTTGTTTTTGATTATTGGTATGCTGATTGTCACTATGCCAGTAACAATGGGTGAAATTGGCTTAGGCCTTGTTATGATCCCTGCTATTTTATTAGCACGTTTTATTAGTGTTGGTGCACCATTTGTAATATTTAAGCGCTTTAAAAACTACGACAAACACAGCGTTAAAATTTTAACTTGGGGTGGTTTACGTGGCGGTTTAGCATTAGCTATGGCTGCAGCTATTCCTCGGGATCAAGTATTTATATCAGGCAGTGATCTGCATGATTTAATCGTTATTGTGACCTATGTTGTGGTTATATTTTCTATTATTGTGCAAGGTTTAACTATCTCTCCTCTCATTCAAAGTAGTATTAAATCTGCCGAGCAAAGTCACTAAGTTTTCTTTATTAAACCCGCAGTCTATTCACTGCGGGTTAGTTATTTATGGGGGATTATTTTTAGCACGGTTTTATTTATTTTAAGCGTAATAAAAATAGTTTTAATTTTAAATATTTTTTATAGGGCTAATTATGTCCAGTAAGTATACAAGTGTTTTTTCGTTATTTTATGGCATTACACGTCGCCACGTTTTCCTCTTTCCTTTGTTCTTACTCACTTTTTTATGTTTTTCTGCTTTTGCCTCAACGCCTGCTGAGCAAGCTAAAATTAAACAAATATCACAACTTGCAGAGTACGTAGGGGTTGATTACGTTGGCGCGGTGCAAAAAGGCGAGGTAGTCAGTAAAGACGAATTTCAAGAAATGTCTGAGTTTGCAAATTTAATAAGCACGCTAGCCACACAGTTAAGCAGTGCTAATAATCAATACAGTCATATAAAAATACAAGCTGGCGCCTTACATAACGCCATTATAAATAAACAAAGCGTACAAAGTGTTCGTGCTGCCAGCTCAAAGCTTAGGGAGTCTTTGCTTGAATTTATGCCACAGCTTTCTTTGCCTACATCTTTATTACCCCTAAAACAAACAAAAGCACTTTTTGCAGAAAATTGCTCTATGTGCCATGGCATAAATGGACAAGGTGATGGCCCACTTGCTAAAGGTTTAACACCACAGCCCACCAACTTTACGGATAAAGAGCGAGCCACAAATCGCACAATTATGGGATTATATGAAGCTGTATCCAATGGCATAGACGATACGCCAATGGTTGCTTTTAGCCAATTTAATGAGCAACAACGTTGGTCACTCGCCTTTTATGTAGGCAGTTTAGCTTTTCAAGATATAACTAAACCGCAACACAATAACCAGACGATCAGCACTTCAGACATCATTAATCTTAACCCTGCGCAGCTTTCACAAAATCAATCCCCTGCCCAAGTTCAATTTATTAAGTGGCTGCGCGGTAATCCTGAACACTTATTTAAAAACAAAGCGGAGCCACTTAGCGTTGCACGCTCGCAACTTATTGCAGCGCAAAATGCACATGCTAATGGTGAGTATGCAAAAGCCAGCGAACTGGCTATCAGTGCCTATTTAGATGGTTTTGAGCTGATAGAAAATAATTTAAATGCATACGATGAAAGCTTGCGTAAAAGCATTGAAGTACAATTGATGAACTTACGTAACACATTCAAAAATGAAAAAAACACCGAGCTTGTCAGTGCGCAAGTTAATGCTGTACTTGCACAATTAGCAGAAGCAAACAACCTACTTAATGACACCACACTCAGTGATGGCGCCTTGCTATCAGCCAGTTTACTTATTTTGCTGCGCGAAGGCCTAGAGGCACTATTAGTTGTTATTGCGCTAATGACCGTACTTATAAAAACCAAACGCCAAGATGCGCTTAAATACGTTCATATTGGCTGGGTAATGGCCCTCATAGCAGGTGGCTTAACATGGGCGGCAGCGCAAACATTAATACAAATAAGTGGTGCAAGCCGCGAAGTAATGGAAGGGATAGGCGCCCTATTTGCAGCTATTATTTTGCTATATGTTGGGGTATGGATGCACAGTAAAACCAGTGCTCAGCAGTGGCAGGCATATATTCAGCAAAATATTAATACGCGATTAGAGTCTGGCACACTATGGGGGCTCGCGGGTCTCTCGTTTATAGCGGTATATCGTGAAGTGTTCGAAACGGTATTATTTTATCAGTCGTTATTAACGCAAAGCTCGCAAGCACAGTATTCATCGGTTGCGATGGGCTTTGCACTGGGTATGGTTTTATTAGCGCTTATTGCATGGGTGTTAGTTAAATATTCAATTAAGTTACCTATTGCTAAGTTTTTTGCTTATACAACTTATTTATTATTTGCACTTGCCTTTGTATTAATGGGTAAAGCTGTCATTGCATTACAAGAGGCTGATTTAGTCGCAATTAGTGTAATGCCGATAAACTTTGATATTGCACTACTGGGTTTAAAATCTACGTGGCAAGGCTTTATAGCGCAACTTACCGTAGCTGTTATATTTAGCTTTTACATTATTAAAGCTAAAAAACGCTAGCAAACACATCCTTAATAGTAAAAAGTTGTACGTGGCTTTTTACTATTAAGGGTTTAGATCATGCCCATGTATCTAAATGTTTATTCCCTTGATCATCTACAGTAATCGCTTTTTCATTAGCTGCACTTGCACTTTTTTTGCCCTGCGCTTGCGCTAATCTTTTTTTGTTGAGTGTCTGCTTTTTTTCATTTTCAAGCTTAATTTTTTGCGCTTGTGGCATATTTTGCACACCTGCAATATGAAATGTACTTTTAGGCTCAAGCTCTAACCGCGAAATTTTCCCTAAAAAAGGGATCATTATATCCATAGCCCCCTCCTTAACTTGTTTATTAAAAATTAGATAAATTGACCAATAAAGCCCAATTTGCCTACAATTTAAACATTAAAACAACTAAAAATACTGTTTAGCTCTCAATATTATCGGCAGTTATAAGATATGCTTTAATTTGGTAAAAAAAAACTTGCCTAAGCTAGGCGGTTTATGTTTTTATGAATGCGAAATTTATTGAAACAGATTAAAGCTTAACGCTCACTAAATAGCGGTAAGTAAAATAGGATACAAAAATGCGCTTAAACCTGACAATAGTACATCATCACCACCATTCACCGGAATAACCTGTCAGGTCTTTCGCTGAGAGGTTATTCCTAAAAGGAACCTCTGGCGATTCAAAACACATTGATTCATTTTCGCCCTGAGGTTCCCCTCGGGGTTTTTAGTTTTTAAATTAAAGGAAAATGAATAATGAGTAACACAAATCGTCTACGTATCGCCATCCAAAAAGGCGGTCGCCTGTCTAAAGATTGTCAAGATTTACTAAAGCAACTAGGTGTTAAATTAAACCTACGTGAGCAACGCTTAATTGCACACTCAACTAATATGCCAATTGACGTACTACGCGTGCGCGATGACGATATTCCGGGCTTAGTAATGGACGGTGTTTGTGATTTAGGTATTGTTGGCGAAAACGTACTAGTAGAAGTACAAGCCGAACGTGAACGCCAAGGTGTACCAAGCGAAGTTAGCAAACTAGCAAAACTAGACTTTGGTTACTGCCGACTTGCACTTGCATGGCCACAAGAGCTTGGCCCACGTGATAAAAGCTGGTTTGAAGGCAAGCGTATTGCAACAACCTACCCAGAAATTTTAACGCAGTGGTTAAAGCGCGAAGGCATTAATGCAAGTACTGTAATGCTTACAGGTTCAGTAGAAGTAGCCCCACGTGCCGGCCTTTCAGATGCAATTTGTGATTTAGTTTCTACCGGTGCAACGCTTGAAGCGAACGGATTAATTCAAGGTGATACAATTTTAGAATCAAACGCGTGTTTAATTCAAAATAAAGACCTGCAAGATGAAGACAAACTAGCGCTAATTAATAAGCTTATGCCGCGCCTTCGTGGTGTTAAACAAGCTAAAGAAAGCAAATACATTATGCTACACGCGCCAAAAACTAAACTTGATGAAATTTGCGAAATTTTACCAGGCTCTGGCCAACCTACTCTACTTGCACTTGCTGGTAACGAAGAGTACGTAGCGCTACACATGGTAAGCAGCGAAACATTATTTTGGGAAACAATGGAGCAGCTTAAAGCCCTAGGCGCTAACTCTATTTTAGTAATGCCAATTGAAAAAATGATGGAGTAAGTACCATGCTTCGTTGGAATGAGGAATCTTCACAAGTACAAGCAGCGGCGCTAATGCGCCCTGCGGTTTCTGCCAGCGCAAAGGTTGAAGCTATATGCCAAACAATTATGAGCGATGTGAAAGAGCAAGGTGATAAAGCCTTACTTGATATGGCTAAAAAGTTTGATAATAGAGCTAACCCTCGTTTACGTGTACCGCTTGATGAAATAAACGCATCAGAGCAAGCACTAAGCGCAGAGCTTAAATACGCAATTGACACCGCTTATGCAAACGTTAAACGTTTTCACGAAGCGCAATTGCCTAAAGATATTAAGTTATCAACCCAACCTGGCGTTGAATGTGAACTGAAATATCAGGCCATCGAAGCTGTGGGTATTTATGTACCAGGTGGCAGTGCTCCACTGCCATCATCGGTTATTATGCAAGGTGTACTTGCACAATTAAGTGGTGCTAAAACCGTCGTACTTGCCACCCCTGTGCAAGGTGATGAAAGCATTAACCCTGCGATATTATATGCAGCTAAGTTATGTGGCATTACAACTTTAATTGAAAGTGGTGGCGCAGGTGCAATTGCCGCAATGGCCTACGGCACCGAATCAGTACCTAAAGTGAACAAAATTTTTGGCCCAGGTAATAGCTTTGTAACGATGGCAAAACAGCTTGTTGCGCAAACAATTCCTGGTATGGCAATCGATATGCCAGCAGGCCCCTCTGAAGTATTAGTGATTGCAGATGAGCGTGCAAACCCAGAATTTATAGCGGCAGATTTACTCTCGCAAGCTGAGCACGGCGCAGACTCGCAAGTTATTTTATTGTGTAACAGCGAAAGTATCATTGAGCAAACGCAGCAGGCGCTTACGCGCCAGCTTGCTAACTTAAGCCGCAAAGATACAGCCGAGCAAGCTCTGGCTAATTCATCACTTATTTTAGTCGACTCTGTTGAGCAAGCATTTGACGTATCAGCGCAATATGGCCCTGAGCACTTAATTTTGCAATTAGCAGATTCAACACCTTACTTAGATAAAGTAAAAAATGCAGGCTCGGTATTTGTTGGCGACTACACGCCAGAATCAGCGGGCGATTACGCATCGGGTACTAACCACGTGTTACCGACCTACGGTTACAGTGCAACCTATTCAAGCTTAAACTTGCTTGATTTTTTCCGCACTTACACAGTACAAACTATAAGTAAAAGTGGCTTAACACAGCTATCAAAAGCTATTTTGCCACTAGCAGATGCAGAAGGCCTTGATGCACACGCAAATGCGGTTTCAATTCGTTTAGAGGCAATTAAAAATGAGCAATAAGAGCGCACAAGCGACAAGCTTATTACCACAAAATATTGCAGCTCTTGCTGCATATAGCTCTGCTAAAAGTGAAAAGCTAACAGGGTCAACGTGGTTAAATGCCAATGAAAGCCCGTACGCTAAAAATATTGAACTGAGTATTGAAGATTTAAATCGCTACCCAGATCCACAACCGCAACTGGTTATTGACCGCTATGCTGCGTATGCAGAGCTTGAAAGCGAAAACGTATTAATGACGCGCGGCGCCGATGAAGGCATTGAGCTTTTAGTACGTACCTACTGCGAACCTGCAAAAGACAGTATCGCGTTATTTTTGCCAACCTACGGTATGTACAAAGTAACCGCTGATACGCACAACGTTGCAATCAATGGCTTAACCCAAGCGTTATTACTTGATGGCAGTGTTGATGAAATAGTTGAGGCAGTGGGCAGCTCAAAATTGGTGTTTATTTGTAATCCAAATAACCCAACCGGTAGCATAACCCCCCTTGAAAAAGTAAAAGCAATTGCAACAGCGCTTGCCGGTAAAGCTTTAGTTATTGTTGATGAAGCCTACATTGAGTTTTGCCCTGAGCAAAGTGCTACAGCGCTGATTAACGAATATAGTAATGTAGTGGTACTGCGCACTTTATCTAAAGCGTTTGCACTTGCAGGGCTAAGAACCGGTTTTACACTTGCACAAGAAACTGTACTTGCACCTATTCGTAAAGTGATTGCGCCGTATCCGGTATCGGGTGTGGTAGCAAGTATTGCAGCACAAGCCATAGCGCCTGATGCAATAACATCAATGCGCCGACAAGTGACTATTTTAAATAGTTTAAAAGCTAAACTTGTACAGTGGTTAAACGCATCCCCAGCTGCATTAAAAATTCTCACTGGTGAAGGTAACTTTGTTACCTTAAAATTAGCCGACAAAAACTACTTTAAAGTAGCACTTGAACAAGGTTTAGTGATGCGCGCGTTTACCCTATACGGTGAAGACGATTGGTTACGTATCTCCATTGGTAATGAGCAAGAACTTGAGCAAGTAAAAATTTGGTTAGATGGCCTTGATAAGCCAGCAACCTCACCTCTTTTATCAGGACAAGAAGTATCATGAGTAACCCCTATTTATTTATTGACCGTGACGGCACCATAATTGAAGAGCCAATCACCGACAAACAGGTAGACAGCCTAGAAAAATTAGCGTTTTTACCTGGTGTTATCCCGGCTTTATTACAATTACAAGCCGCAGGGTACCGCTTAGTAATGGTATCTAACCAAGATGGCTTAGGCACAGACAGCTTCCCGACTGCTGACTTTGATATAGCTCAAGATAAAATGATGGACATACTGCAAAGCCAAGGCATTAGCTTTGACGAGGTATTGATTTGTCCACACTTTGACGAGCAAAACTGTGATTGCCGTAAACCTAAAACAGGTTTATTAACTGAACTTATGCGCTCTGGCAAAGTTGATTTAGCTCGCTCATACGTGATTGGCGATCGTCAAACCGATATTGGCCTTGCTCAAAACTTGTGTTGTGAAGGCATTTTGTATGATGGCAGCTGGCCTGCCATTGTTACAAAGCTTACAACTGCCAACCGTGAAGGTCGTGTTACGCGTAACACCAAAGAAACCCAAATTGATGTAGCCATAAACCTAGATCAAACTAAAAACGGTAGCATTGAAACAGGCCTTGGCTTTTTTGATCATATGCTTGATCAAATTCGCACCCACGCCAACATTGGTCTAAATATTAAAGCGAAAGGCGATTTACACATAGACGAGCACCACCTTGTTGAAGACATAGGTATTGCTCTTGGTGTTGCGCTTAAACAAGCGCTGGGTACTAAATCGCAAATAGCGCGCTATGGTTTTGCGCTGCCAATGGATGAGTGTAAAGCTGAAGCACAAATTGATTTATCGGGCCGCGCTTCATTTGTATTAAACGCTAACTTTAGCCGCGAAAAAGCCGGCGATTTAGACGTACAAATGGTTGAGCACTTTTTCAAAAGCTTAAGCGATAATGCCGCTATTAGCCTTATTTTATCGGTGAGCGACGGTAACTGTCATCACCAAGTAGAAGGCTTATTTAAAGCGTTTTCACGTGCCCTTCGTATGGCAGTAGCACAAGACACGACCCAACAAACAGCCAGCTCTAAGGGATGTTTATGATTGCCATAATTAATACCGGGTGTGCCAATATAAATTCAGTTCGTTTTGCCTTTGAACGCTTAGGTCAAACGCCAACAGTCATTACCTCACCAGAGCAATTAGCTGGTTTTGAGCGTGCAATATTACCAGGCGTTGGCCATGCATCAGTTGCCATGAAACGCCTTGTAGGTAACGGCTGGCAACAAGCTATAAACGAATACCAGCGCCCACTTATGGGAATTTGCTTAGGTATGCAGTTACTGTGCGAAAGCACCGAAGAAGGTAACGTACAATGCTTAGGTAAAATACCAGGGCAAGTAAAAGCCCTTGATGTTGGCAGTTTAACGTCGCCGCATATGGGTTGGAATAACTTAAGCGTAAATAAAGAGCATGCACTTACCAAAGGCTTGACACAAGACGAGCAAGTGTACTTTGTACATAGCTTTGCGCACACCGTAAACGATGCAACACTTGTAAGCGGCGAATACGGCCAAACCTTTTCAGCCATTGTTGCAAAAGACAACTACGCTGGCATGCAATTTCACCCAGAGCGCAGTGCAAAAGTAGGCACACGTTTATTACAAAATTTTGTTGATTGGCAGTTATAAACGGCCCATTAACCAACAATAAAGAGATTATTTGTGATTATTCCAGCATTAGACGTATTACAAAATCAAATTGTTCGTTTATACCAAGGTAAGTACGACACCGCTCAGTTTTACCCTTTTGAGCTTGGCGCACGGTTAAAAGAATACGCCGACAGCGGCGCAGGTAAATTGCACCTTGTAGATTTAGAAGGCGCACGCGATCCAAGTAAAAAACAGTGGCAACATATTCAAGCCGCAACTAAAGCGCTTAACGTACCGTATCAAGTGGGCGGCGGTATTCGCTCAGAGCAAGATGTAAGCGATTGGCTAAAAGCCGGTGCTAACCAAGTTGTTATTGGTTCTATGGCGGTAGAAAAACGCGAGCAAGTAAAAGCCTGGATTGAACAATTTGGCGCAGAGCACTTTGTTATTGCCCTTGATGTAAATAAAACAGCCACGGGCTGGGCACCTGCAACCCATGGTTGGTTAAGTGAATCTGAATTTGGTTTACTTGAGCTTGTAGATTTTTATGTAAGCTTGGGCGTTATTGATTTTTTATGCACGGACATCAGTAAAGATGGCACCATGACTGGCCCATCGTTTGAGCTTTATGAAGATTTAACTCGCCATAACAGCAGCATTAAAGTGCAAGCTTCGGGCGGCGTAAGCTCACTTGATGACATTAAAAAGCTTAAAGAGCTGGGCGTAGGCGGCGTTATTTTAGGTAAGTCACTACTTGATGGCGCATTTAGTGTTGAGGAGGCGTTGGCATGTTATCAAAACGCATAATCCCGTGTTTAGATGTAAAAGACGGCCAAGTAGTAAAAGGCGTTAAATTTAAAGGCCACGAAATAGTGGGCGATATTTTAACAATGGCAAAAGCCTACAGCGATGCCGGCGCCGATGAACTGGTTTTTTATGAAATCAGCGCAAGCGTTGAAAAACGCCTACTTGATGTAAATTGGGTAGAGAGCATTGCCCGCCACATCGATATTCCATTTTGTGTGGCTGGCGGTATTAAATCGGTAGCCGATGCAGCACGTGTACTAGAGCGTGGCGCTGACAAAATAAGTATTAACAGCCCTGCTATTGCCCGCCCTGAGCTTATAAAAGAGCTACATGATGAATTTGGTAAGCAATGTGTTGTTGTAGGTATTGATAGCTTTTACGATGAAGTAACCGGTGAATACTTAGTGTATCAATTAACCGGCGATCCTAATGCATCAAGCCGTACACGTTATAAAACCGAAGAATGGGTTAAACGCGTACAAGACTTAGGCGCAGGCGAAATTGTTTTAAACTGTATGAACCAAGATGGCGTACGTAACGGTTACGACAATGAGCAGCTAAGTAAAATGCGCGCATTGTGTAATATTCCTTTAATCGCATCAGGCGGTGCAGGCAGTATGCAAGACTTTGCTGATGTATTTAAACAAAGCGAAGTCGATGGCGCATTAGCAGCAAGCGTTTTTCACAAAAATGTGATTAACATTGGCGAATTAAAACAATTTTTAACTGATAACCAAGTGGCAGCAAGACTATGCAAGTAACACAACAAAACCAAACTCAAGTAGATTTTGCTAAAAGCGAAATGATCCCTGCGATTGTTCAAGATGCTCGCTCTGGTGTTATTTTAATGCAAGGCTTCATGAACAGCGAAGCACTAAAGGTAACGCTTGAAAGTAACAAAGTAACCTTTTACTCGCGTTCAAAGTCACGTTTATGGACCAAAGGTGAGTCATCAGAAAACTACTTAAACGTAGTATCAGTGCATACCGATTGTGACTACGACTCAATTTTAGTACTGGCTAACCCAGAAGGCCCAACATGTCACTTAGGCACACAAAGCTGCTTTGGTGATGACGCAAAACCTAGCCTAAGCTTTTTAGCGCAATTAGAAGATGTGATTGTTGAGCGTAAAAACGACGACCCATCAAAAAGCTACACAGCTTCATTGTTTGCTAAAGACTTAAGCCGTAGCTGTCAAAAAGTAGGTGAAGAAGGCGTAGAAGTAGCGCTTGCTGCAATGAAACACGATAACGATGAGCTTACTAATGAATCCGCTGATTTAATTTACCACCTTACTGTATTACTACAACGCCAAGGCTTAGCCCTTGAAGACGTTGTAAAATGCCTGCAAGGTCGCCATAAATAATACAGCTGCTTTATTTTAGCGCATTTACAGGCCCATATTTTATGGGCCTTTTTACGTTATGGTATTTATTTTTTTACATAGGTTGCGTATGGTGCAGCTTATCGAATTCTTTTAGCGTTGCTTATGAATAAATCAATTATCACAGCCTTATCCTTATTGGTACTAACAGGCTGTGTAAGCCAAAAAGCCCCTGCGCCTAAAATAGTAAAAACGCAAAACGCATGTAGGCCACTAAACACATTACTTAATGCGCACACTAACGGCTTTAATGCAGTAAAAGCAAATAAAGTGGGAAATGATTTTATAAACCAGTGGCATGCTAATACTCATTTTATAGGCAATACCTGCACCATTACTCAACATAATAAGCAGTTTAGTTATCAATGCACGAGTGAGAACAAACAAGCCCATGCCACAAATCTACATATACAAACAGTGGATAAAATACGTCAATGTGTAGCGTCACAAGGCTGGTACGAAAATACGAAAGAGTCAGCAACCTCAATGAGTAGTAACTTTGTTTTGGATGAAGCTCATCCAGTTATCACCTTATTTACCTCTCAAAACAGAACGCGCTATATTACCCGTTTTGAAATTGCTCCACCGCTAGGAAATTAAATGCAAAAACCCACACACTCAAACACTAAGTTAAAAACAGACTGTTTAGGCATATGTGAGCGCCGCAGCGGTTATTGCACTGGCTGCGGGCGAACTAATGAAGAAATATTTGATTGGATCATCCTCAGCCAAGAAGAAAAAAACGCCATTTTAGCGCAGCCGCGAGCTGACTTAAAAAAGCCATAAATTTGCCACTTGCGTGTAACAGCCCCCCTTTAGTATTGCTAAAAACGGTAGGGGGTGAACATCATGGCAGCATTATTTGTAATAAACTTAGCGCGCTCCGCGCAGCGACTCGCAAATACTCAAACGCAACTGGCACGTGTTAACTTGTCATTTGAACGGATTGATGCCGTAGATGGCGCACAATTGAGTACACAACAAAAGCTCCTACATTACAGCCCGCAATTAAATAAACAGCAGTATCACTATCCGCTAAGCAATGGCCAAATTGGCTGCTATTTAAGCCACCGTAAAGCATGGCAAAAAATAGTTGATGAAAAACTAGATTACGCGATTGTGCTCGAGGATGACTTTTATATTGATGAGAGCATTCATAATGCGATAAAAAATATTGAGCTGCTACAGCAGCCCTGGCAGCTTATTAAACTCGCCGCTTATGAAAACCGCACTCGCCCTATTGCCTATCAGCAAAACCTAAATAACCACCAGCAATTAGTCATACATAAAAAGCTAATGACCGGCTGTTGTGCTACGGCAATAAGCTATGAAGGGGCTAAGCAATTACTTAAAGCCACAGCCCAATTTGGCCGCCCTGTAGATTGCGACTTACAGCATATTTGGGAAACCCACGTAAATGGTTTTTCGCTTATGCCATACCCTGTTTTGCAAAATACAGACATACAGAGCGATATTGCAAGCTGCGCTACTAAAACCAAGGTTAAAAAAGCTTTTTTTAAACGTAAGTTTCAACAATTACACAGCGGCGTTTTAAATAAACTTTATACAAATGCATTTATAAAACAAACCAAGCAAATTAAACTTAATAAAAAAGGCGCTTCAAAAGCACCTTCTTTACTTACGCAAGGTTCTTAATTTTATAACTATGCTTTATCGAGCGCTTGGCTTACATCGGCAATAATATCGGCAATGTTTTCAATACCGACTGATAGGCGAATTAAATCACGGCTCACACCTGCGTTTGCAAGCTCTTCATCATTTAATTGGCGGTGCGTGGTTGACGCTGGGTGACAAGCCAGCGATTTAGCATCGCCAATATTAACTAAACGCAGGATCATATTAAGCGCATCAATAAAGCGCGTACCTGCTTCAAGGCCGCCCGCGATACCAAAGCTTAAAATGCCTGAGGCTTTACCACTGGTGATTTTTTGGCTCATTGCATTATATGGGCTTGATGTTAAACCAGCGTAGTTAACCCAAAGAACTTTAGGGTGATTTTCTAAGTATTCAGCCAGTTGCTGCGCGTTTTCGCAGTGGCGATCCATTCGCAAGCCTAAGGTTTCTAGGCCAATTAAAATGTCAGATGCGTTTTTAGGCGCAAGTGCTGCACCGGTATTTCTAAGTGGCACTACTCTACAACGACCAATAAAGGCTGCTTCTGCAAAGGCATCGGTATAGACCACATTGTGATACGACGGATCGGGCTCGTTCATCATAGCAAAGCGTGTGGCATTGGCTTTCCAATCAAATTTACCTGAATCAACAATCATACCGCCAATAGCTGTACCGTGTCCGTTTATATACTTTGTCAGTGAATGAACCACTATATCGGCACCGAACTCAAATGGGCGGCATAAATACGGGGTAGCCACAGTATTATCAACAATAAGTGGTACCCCTTTACTATGAGCAATATTAGCTAAACGCTCAATATCGACAATATTACCTGCCGGGTTACCAATGGACTCACAAAATACTGCGCGGGTATTATCATCAATCGCGTCTTCAAAGGCGCTAAAATCATCAGCTTTAATCATGCGAGCTTCAATACCTTGGCGCGGTAACGTATGGGCAAATAAGTTATATGTACCGCCATATACTTGGCTGGTGCTCACAATATTAGTGCCTACTTCACACAAGCATTGAATAGCATAGGTAATAGCTGCCATGCCCGAGGCTACCGCTAGCGCACCAATGCCCCCTTCCATTGCAGCAATACGCTGTTCAAGCACCGCATTGGTTGGGTTCATAATACGAGTATAAATATTGCCTGGTACTTTTAAGTCGAATAAATCAGCGCCGTGTTGCGTGTTATCAAACGTGTAAGATGAGGTATTATAAATAGGCACTGCTGCTGATTTTGTGGTTTCTTCAGACTCGTAACCATGGTGCAGTGCTAATGACTCTAATTTCATAATTATTTCCTTCAATATTGTGATGATTAAACCTAGCATTATTAGCTTATAAAATGCACATGAATTAAATTAATGAATTATGAGTGTCAGGGGTATTAAAGTTTGCGGGATGAGTTTTGCTCAATCTAGAGGGTGTTTTATTTCACTGCATAGGTTTTGTTTTATCAAAATACCAAAGCAGAAGCAGTAAAGCCTATCATATTAATGTGTAGCGTTATTTGGCTAAAGGGTTTAAATACTAAATGCGGTGGGCGGCTCAATTTACGCTATTTACAGCTCACTGGGTTTAGGTTGACACTTATAATAAATGTACTTATAACGCTTTAAAATCAAGTAACTGTAATGCAGGCAGCGGTTTACTAAAATAGTAACCTTGAATCAGATCGCAATTTAGCTCGGCTAGTAGTTTTTGTTGTGCTGATGTTTCTACGCCCTCAGCTACCACACTTAAGCCTAAGCTATGCGACATTGCAATTGTGGCTTTAACTAAGCTGTAGTCTTCTTGGTTTTCGGTAATACCACAAATAAAGCTGCGATCTATTTTTAATACCTCAAACGGATATTGCCTTAAATAGCGAAGCGATGAGTAGCCTGTGCCAAAGTCATCCATAGATAGTTTAATACCGAGCTTATTAAGTGCATACAATGACTCTGTAATATTGGTTTGCACGCTCATTAACACGCCTTCGGTTATTTCAAGCTCGACATTTTTAGCGCTTACTCCGGTTTTTTCTAACGTGCTTGCTATAAAATTTAGCAGCTCTGAATCTCTAAATTGGCTTGGTGATAAATTAATTGCCATGCTGTAGTTTTGTTGAGAGCTTGCCTGCCACTGCGTTAAAAATGCTAATGCCTGCTCAATAACAAACTTTCCAATAGGAATAATTAAACCTGTTTGCTCTGCTAACGGAATAAACTCATCGGGCATAACCTTACCAAGCACACTATTGTTCCAGCGTAATAGCGCTTCAGCCCCAATTATTTTAAGTGTTTTAGCATCGCATTTAGGTTGGAAATACAATTCAAATTCGTTTTTTTCAAGAGCAACATGCATCTGCTCTTCTATTGCTAACCGCCTTTTTATGGCGGTATTCATTTCGCTGGTAAAGCAGGCGTAGGTGTTTCTGCCAAGCGCTTTTGCTTGGTACATTGCTGTGTCTGCATGGCGTAATAAATCAGAGGCTGTTACCCCATTATCAGGGTACAAAGCCACGCCAATACTTAACGTTAATAACAATTCGCGGCCATCTATTTCAAAGGGGGTTCTAAAGCTTTTAAGTAAGCGTGTAACAATCTCGTCTAGCTGTTTTTTACTGTGTAGCTCTGGTTGTAAAATAATGAATTCATCGCCCCCCAACCTGCCTACGGTCGCGTTTTCATTAACTATTTGGCTCAATTTATTAGCGGCGCTGATAAGTAATGAATCGCCAATTTCATGCCCGAGTGTGTCGTTTACTTTTTTAAAGTCATCTAAGTCGATAAAAATAACAGCGGCTAAAGTGTTTTTTTCGCTCGCAGTGTTAATTAGCTGAGTAAGTCGTTTTAAAGAATTAAAACGATTAGGGAGTAGCGTTAAGCTATCGTAATAGGCTTGTTTACGTATAAGTTTGTTTGACTCATGCTGCTCTGTTATGTCGCGAATTATCACCATTACTTGGTCTGAATGATGTAAATAACTCACTCGCGCTTCGAAATACAACACGCCTTTGGGTACTAAAAGTTCGTATTCAAAGCATACATTACCTTTGTGAATTAACAGCTCTTGAATATTGTCTTTAAACATTTTGGCTACAGTATAGGGCAATACGCTAAACATCGATTTATTTAAAAATTGCTCAGGCTGTAAATGTAAGTTGCTCAAATCATTTGCATGGTAATCAACTATGGTGCCATCCGGTTTGAGTAAAAAGTACAAATCAGGAATGGCTTCAAATACTTTTTCGAGCATCTGCTGTTTATCCATAGCTTGCGCTTGTGCTTGTTTTACATCGCTCAAGTCTATGTCTATGCAGTACATCTGTTTTACCCCATGCTGATTTGTAAACATAACATGGCTTGAAAACACAGTAACATTGCTGCCATTTTGATGCTGTAATGTAAGCTCAGCCGCGGGTATTTCGATATCGTTTATGAGCCACTCACGATGAGCATCTATAACCGCATCTTGCATTGGGGGCGGAATAATTAAATCTTCTAGTTTTTTTCCGGTTGCGTACTCTTTTGTATAGCCATAAAGCAGCTCACTGCCTTTATTCCAATAAATAACGCGGCGCTGCTCATCGTATCCTTGCACAGAAATACTGTGTATCGCATCAAATAACTGATGCAGCGGATCGTTAAGCACAAATTGATGTGAGAGGATTTGAGTGGTTTTTAATGACTTCATTTATACGCAACCTAGAGTCGTTATTAACACAATAATAGGACGTACTCTTAAAATTAGCACTTTTAGGTTGGTTTTTAAGTGATATACCTTTGCATAAGATATAAAAAAGGAGCCAAAGCTCCTTTAATAAAACGCTATTATGTTAATCAGCTTGCACATTAATTGGGTGCTCTACCCCCATCCATGCTTTAAATAAGGCCCGTTGAGATAAAGTTGCATTTTTATCAGCAACCACCTTTTTAGGTTTATCATAATCTTGCGATAAAACGAGGGTTGTCGATTGGAGCGCATCGCGACGAATAAAATCGATAGTGACTTTTTCTCCCGCTTTAAATACTTCTAAGCTCGATTTTAAATCTTTTCCAACATGCTGCTTGTTAACCGCCACAATTTTATCGTCTGTTGTGAGGCCCGCCTGCCATGCTGCTCCGCCTCTGCGAACGTGGGTGAGCGTTAATAACTCACCGCTATTTTTTGCAGTTGCATCAATGCTTGCTAATGGCTTAGCGCTCTCAGGGCGAGTAAGCTCTAAGCCAACTTTACCTAATAAAGCATCAAAATCTATATTAGCTGGGGTGCTCACGTTATCGTGCCACCACGTTGTGTAGTCTTCACCTGTTAGGTCTTTTAATATTGCCAGTACATCTTGCTCAGTAAACCCTTGTGGTAACGTGTGCTTGTTGTATAAAGCATTGTGTACTTGGCGGTAATTAACTTTTGCCTGGGTTGTTTCTAATAAATGTATATCTAACAACATAGAAAGCAATGAGCCCTCTAAATATATATTGGTGCTGTAATTACGCGCGTGGTCGCCGCCTTGGCTTATCCATTTATCAAAGCTTGTTTCGCTGGCACTTTGTACTTCTCGACCTGGTGTTTGTAAGTGGCGATTAATCGTTTTACTCATCACTTTAAAAAACTCATCGGTGGTTTCTATGCCTGATCGCACTAATAGATGATCTTCAAAGTAGCTAGTAGAACCTTCCGAAATCCATAATAAATTTGAGTAGTTCATGTTGGTGTAATCATAAGGCGCCAGCCCTTTAGGGCGGTAAGCTTTTACATTCCAGGTATGAATAAATTCATGCGCGGCGGTACTTATAAAGCCTAAGTAGTCTTCGCGGCTACCAAAACGATTCCGTGGGCGCTGTATAATGGTTGAGTTTAAATGCTCAGTAGCCCCGCCAGCACCCGATGTGGCATGCACCATAAATACATAACGCTCATACGGGTAGCTATCCCAAATAACATTACCTGTGGTCACTAATTTTTTTAAATCAGTAAGCATTAGTTGCTCATCGTAGTTGCCTTCGCCCCATATAACTAACTCGTATTGGCGGCCATCTACTTCAAATTTATGAAGTTTGTTAATTCCTGTTTCTATTGGTGAGTCTACCAGTACATCGTAATCTGCTGCTTTAAAACTGTGTTTATTACTCGCATTTTCCATGCCTGATACAGAGCGCCACGCTTTAGGCACCTTTAAATCTACGGTAACTGGTTCTTGGCGAAACGATTCACTAAACATAAAAAAGCCAGATGCATCAATAAACGCATGGCTATCGTCTATGTGGCGTGCACGTTTACCTAACTCGTTTGCATATACTTGGTAATCAATATTCACGTGTGTTGGCTCAGCTAAATGCACTCGCCATGTGCTGTGATTAATTTTTTCCCATTTTAATGCATTGCCATTGTCGTCTGTGGCCGCAAAGTAACGTACCCCATTGGCTAAATTTAATATTTCGTAGCGACCAGTACGCCATGCAGGCAATTTAACATCGATATGCGATTGCGCCGACTTTGGAAACTCTACACTTACATTACCTAAATGATGTTGTGGCTGTGTAATACTTAAAGAATAATTTACATCGGCTAACGCAGGGGCTGCACAACAGGCCGCTAACATTGACAGGACAAAACGCTTTTTCATAATGACTCAAGGTTACTTATTATTTGAAATAAGCCTAACAAGGCATAAATTAAAAGTGAATTAAAAACGACAAACAACCTAATAGCTCAGTTTACATGCAGGGTCTAAGTAAAAATGCTAAGTTTTTAATTAGATAACTACACTTAATATGATTTTGTTGTAAACTGAAGGTAATGTAATTAATACGATGGCGGTATGCTTAGGTGTCTGAAAACTCTAACGCTGTAGATAAAAAGTTAAAGCAAGCAATTGAAGCAAGGGTAGCCATTGAAAATGCGCGTAAGCTCCAAGTTGATACTTTATCAAATCTAACTGCAAAACTGTCTTTAAGCTGTAAAGGGCTTGATATTGAGCTTGATAATAAACTCGCCAAATTTAGAAGTTCGCTAAATAAAGGTGTCGGGTTTGAAATATTATCCCCTTTAATAGATGACATTTTATTATTACTCCAAAACCAAGAGGCGTTACAAACAGCCCATCAGCGAGAGCTGTTTTCGAGCGTACAAACAGCCGGTAAGCTTTTACAAAAAACCAAAGGCTTACCAGATGATACCCGCCGCACCTTAAGACATTTACTCGACCACGAAATTAATAATGTACAGTCTACGCACGACTACATCCCGATATTAAATCAGCTTATTAACTTTTATCACCATGCTTTGCATAGCAAGCTCTCAACCACGGATGAAACAAGCACCAATGCTTCTCCTCGTATGGCTAAAAAGCTGTTAGAGCTTGCAAATGAGCTGGTGTTAGAGGATGAATCGACTGAACAAATTAAACAAATAAAAAATACAATTACCGAAAACGATAATTTAGAAGCCCTGTTGCAAGCTGCTTTAAATATAATAAGCATCGTGGTCAAAAATATCAGTAAAGAGCGCCAATCGGCACAAAGCTTTTTAGTCTCGCTTAACCAAACATTAGAAGAGTTGCACTCATCAATTGTATCTACCAGCCAGCACTCTAAGTCAATGGGGGAAGAGTTCGATACACTAAATAAACGTATTGAAGGAAAAATAAAGCATTTAAACGAGCAAACCCAATCTGCTACGTCTATTTCCTCTTTAAAAGAATTAGTTGATAACGAGCTAAAATCTCTCAGCCAAGACTTTATTGCTAAAGAGCAGCTAGAAAGAAAAGACCGCGAAACGCTGATTGCCAGCTTTGATGAAATTAACGAGCGAATCGGCAGCTTAGAAGGCAAACTAACCAAATATAAAAAACGCCTAAACGAGCAACGCTTTAAAAGTTTACTCGACAGCCTTACAAAACTTCCTAACAGAGCGGCTTTTGATGAACGTTACAATCACGAGCTTCACTTATTTAATGTCCAAGCCTCGGATGTTACCCTAGTGGTTATTGATGTGGATCACTTTAAGTCAATTAATGATAGATTTGGTCATACTGCAGGCGATATAACCTTACAAGTTATTGCAAAGGCGCTGCAAAAATCAGTAAGGCAGTCTGATTTTATAGCCCGCTACGGCGGAGAAGAGTTTGTTTTACTAATGCCTGGGCTTTCGTTGTTGAACGCAGCGCAGCCGCTTGAAAAACTTAGAAAAGTGATTAAAAATATTCCTTTTAAATTTAGAGAAAAAGAAATAGAAATCACCATTTCGTTAGGCGCTACACAATTTAAAAAAGGCGATACACCGCTCAAAGCATTCGACAGAGCAGATGACGCCCTTTATGAAGCAAAGAAAACGGGTCGGGATCGCCTTTGTATGAGTAAATAATGTCATAATTCTCAATTAGTTTGAGTGCTAAAGTAGATGACATGCAGTTTTTACATTTTAAGCAGCAAGGAGAATGCCGATGTTAATACAGTTAAACCCGACTGGGGTTTTAGATTTACTGTCACAATTGGAAGTTGATTTATTAGAGCAATCTTCAGCCAGTGAACGTTATCGACTTTTTAGAAACTGTGCCTTAGCCGTCCTTAACGTAGGCAGCCACACAGACGCAAGTAATGAAATTTACGACAAATACCAAGACTTTGATATTCGTCTAGTCAGTCGCGAGCGCGGCATTAAAATTGAGTTAGAAAACCCTCCCGAAACCGCCTTTGTTGATGGCGAAATAATTACCGGTATTCACGAGCATATTTTTTCGGTGATCCGCGATATTTTATTTATTTGCCAAAAGTACGAAAAAGATCTTAAAGAACAAAAAGCCATTACCCACATGGTATTTGATATGCTTAGAAACGCCGGCGCGCTGCGCGTTAACAGCGAACCAAATATGATTGTGTGTTGGGGTGGACATTCAATTAACGAAATAGAATATAAATACACAAAACAAGTAGGTTACGAGCTTGGCTTACGTGGTTTAAATATATGTACTGGCTGCGGCCCAGGGGCAATGAAAGGCCCGATGAAAGGTGCCACTATTGGCCATGCTAAACAACGTATTAGCGAAAACCGTTATCTTGGTTTGACCGAACCTAGTATAATTGCCGCAGAGCCGCCAAACCCTATTGTAAATGAGCTGGTGATTTTACCCGACATTGAAAAGCGCCTTGAAGCATTTATCAGAACGGCGCATGCAATTATTATATTCCCAGGTGGTGCCGGTACTGCAGAAGAATTACTTTATTTATTAGGTATTTTGCTGCACCCAGATAACGAAAAACAGTGTTTGCCTGTTATTTTAACCGGCCCTAAAGAAAGCGAAGCGTACTTTAGCGAGTTATGTAAGTTTGTAGAGCTGACATTAGGCAAAGAAGCCCTTGATAAGTTTGAAGTAATCATTGATGATCCTGCGCTAGTAGGGCAAAAATTAAAATCAGCTATGGCAAATGTACGTAATTATCGTAAAAGCCAAGGCGATGCCTACTACTTTAACTGGACACTTAAAATCGATAACGATTTTCAGCAACCTTTTGCACCTACGCACGAAAACATGGCAAGTTTAGATTTGCACCTAGAACAGCCCAAGCAGCAATTAGCGGCTAACCTACGTAGAGCGTTTTCGGGGATTGTTGCTGGCAATGTCAAAGATGAAGGCCTGCGCGCTATAAAAGCACATGGACCCTATGTGTTAAGTGGTGAGCCTGATTTAATGAAAGATATGGATAAACTATTACAAGCCTTTGTAGACCAAGGTCGTATGAAGTTACCCGGTAGTAAGTATATCCCTTGTTATGAAATAAAAGCATGAGTTTGACTATTTGAAACCCCATTTACTTTTAATTGATGCGCTTAATTTAATTAGGCGCATTTACGCAGTTGACGCTAACCAAACACACCATAGTGAAGAGCAGATGCTAAAGGCCAGTTGCGCGCGCGTAGCACATGCTTGCAAAAAGCTTTTACAGTCAACAAATGCCACTCACGCTATAGCTGTTTTTGATGGCGACAAAAGCTGGCGCTACCACTTTTATAAGCAATATAAACACTCTAGGGCCCCCATGCCCGACACGCTTAAAAATGCGCTGCACAACTTTAAAGAAGCTATAGAGCAAACGGGTATCGTTGTATTTGAACCGCTTAACGATGAAGCCGACGATATCATAGCCACCTTAGCCGACAAAGCTGCAAAAAATAAGATAATCAGTACCATTGTTTCTACCGATAAGGGTTTTTTACCTTTTTTGAACGACTATATTTGTGTGTACGATTATTTTAAAAAGAGCTACCTAGATTGCGACAGCATTGAGCAGCGCTTTGGTATTGAGCAAAGTAAACTTATTGATTTTTGGGCCTTAGCGGGCGATAAAACTAACGATGTACCCGGCGTTAAAGGCATAGGGACTAAATCGGCTCAGCTTATTGTAAATACCTACGAAAGCATAGATAGCGCCATAGAAGATGATGCCCTATCAAGCAGTATTCAAAAAAAGCTAGTTGAGCAAAAAGACATGTATGTTATTTCTAAACAATTAGTCACTTTACGAACAGATATACAGCTAGGTTTTAGTTTAAAGCAGTTAAGGTTGCATTAGTCGCATGTTGATAGCACTGTTTAAGCGCACAACATATACTCACTTTATTGTTGCGAGTGTGAGTTAAAAATGATTAAAAAGTTTATAAGATACTTAATATTAGGGTTAGGCTTGTATGCACTCATTGCGACTTTAGTGATCACCTTTTATAAAGATGACCCGCAAGCAATGATTTGGCAAGACCGTGAGGCTTTTAACGAGCGCTACATAAGAAAGCTGTCTATTGATGAGGCGGTTACCTTAAACAGTGTACTCGATTATTTAGGAAGCCCCGATTTAACCTATGCCAAACGTAATAAAGACCAAGTATGGCAGATTGTTTTTTACCGTACTCAGCACCAAACTTCAGATGGCATAACTACGATGGATGAATGCACCGGCTTATTATTTAAAAATGGTGAGTTATTTTTATGGGGCCCCAGCGCCTATACAACTTATCAGGAAAAGATCAGGTGATGGCCAATGGATGAGCCTATTTCAAAACAGTTAGTGCGGTTACTGCATAACACACATCAAATACTAACAATTTATAGTGACAAAACACAGTGGCAACATCTTTATCCGCTTGTTGTACAAACAGCCCAGCACTATCGCGTTTTGTATCAGCAACACCCGCACGCTTTACAAGCGCGTTTAAGCTTGTACACCAGCCACTACGACTTTGCTACAAACCTCGTTATTAACCAATGTGTTATTAGCACCGCACTGTGCGCTAGCCAGCAATTTGATGACGAACTAACCGAGCTTTATATTGGTGTTGCATTGGTAGAACATTGCTGCGTTGTAGCGCAGCATAATAAAATTGCGCAGCAGCAAATGCTTACACTCAGCGATAAAAAAATATGGCGTTTTCGCCATCAGCTAGCAGCAAAAGTGTTGCTCAGTGCACAGCACCCTACTCAAAATAGCGTGCGTATGTTGGCTAAACTAAATAAGTATAAGCAAGCGTTACTAAGTACTAGCGACATAATGCTATATGACAATGCCATAACCTTGTGTGCATTAAGTAATATTATAGCGATGAACATCACCTATACATCGAAAAAGAACCCATTGAATTTTTACAAAGCTTTGGGTGAAGTGTATGTCAAAACAGCTAACCCATTTGCGCAAAGGTTAATTAAGGATTTAATAGCGCATATAGGCCCACACCTACCAGGCAGTAAAATAGTTTACAGCGACCAAGCAATGGTTTATCTAGCAAGTGATGAGGCTAATAAGCATATACTTATTAATGCCAATAATGAGAAAAAACTGGCGTGGTACAAGGTTAAAACCTCACTTAAAGATCAACCAATGCAATGGCTATGTACTGATAAACGGGTATTATTTTTAGCCTGGAACAATGAGCACCTGGTACGTAAAGCCCCGGTGCAGATGAGTTCAAAGGCCGAGTTAATAGCATTAGTAAGTCATATAAAAGTAGCGCATGAATACAGTTTTAAAGGCTTAGATAAGTTACTGGCCCCTTTTAGTGAAATAACACAGAAGCTCTGCCAAGCAGTCAGGCCCTATAACAATCAGCACCAAGCCGCCAAAGACTTACGCCATAGCTTGTCGATGGTCGGCTACGATAATGCACCGGCGATTATTCAGCGGGTTATATTTGAGCAATTAGTGGATACATCACATCATCCGCACAAACACATCGTACTGAATAAACTTAATAGCTTTATTAGTATTTTAGCTTTAATGGTAAGTAATAACCCAAAACAGCAATTCGAACATATAGCCTTGCCCATCTATGGTTACGTACATTATTTATTAACCCATTGCAGTGCACAGCTCTGTGCAAAAGTAACCATAAGTAGCGTGCCTAACCAAACTTATAGTGCCCCATTAGCAGCCTTTTTTGGGGTGGAAACGATTAATAATGAACATTTAAATACAGAATTAACACAACTACTGAGTGATAATCCATGGACCAAGCCCCTACTCGATGCTGAACAACAACCTAAAAAAGAGCTAAACGAGCAGCACAAATTATGGATTAGTTTAAAGGTCGTGGCGCAAACTATTTTTAAACCCGCTCTGCCTTTAACGCCTTGGCAAAAACAAACTTTAAATGCGCAGCTAAAAGCACAAGGCTTTAAATCTGAGGATGATTTTTTTGCGCAACTGCAAGGCTTATCGCTATATAACAGCATTTAAGTCACTTATGCTGACTATAAGCACAGGTTATACCCTGTATTTATAGTATAAACTGGCAAAATGGGCGATAAGTTGGTATAAATGCGCCCTCAAAATATATCCACATACGTCACATAAATGACCTAACAAGCAGTTACTATTATTAGTAATAATTTATGTGCGTTTTTTATTCTTTTAAAGGAAAAGTCAATGGCCAAACAAACCATCACAGTGATCAAAGGCGACGGCATCGGTCCGAGCATTATCGACTCAGCACTTGAAATATTAAAAGCCGCAGGTTGCGATTTTGATTATGAATTTGTTGATGCAGGCCTTGCTGCACTAGAAAAAACTGGCGAGCTACTTCCTCAAGAAACAATTGATACAATCGCTAAAAACAAAATCACTCTTAAAGGTCCACTAACGACGCCGGTAGGTGAAGGTTTTACGTCTATTAACGTAACATTACGTAAGCAGTTTGGTTTATACGCAAACGTACGCCCTGTTAAATCATTTGTTGGTACTAAAGCACGTTACGATGATATCGATATCATTACTATTCGTGAAAATACCCAAGGTATGTACTCAGGTGTAGGCCAAGTAGTAAGCGAAGACGGTAACGAAGCAGAAGCTAAATCTATAATTACTCGCGAAGGCGCTGAGAAAATCATCACTTTTGCCTACGAGTTAGCAGTACGTGAAGGCCGTAAAAAAGTAACCGCAGTACACAAAGCAAATATCTTAAAATCTACCTCTGGCTTATTTTTAAAAGTTGCACGTGAAGTTGCTGAGCGTTACCCGCAAATTGAATCAACTGAAATGATTGTTGACGCAACATGTATGAAGCTAGTTATGACACCAGAAGAGTTTGACGTTGTAGTAACAACTAACTTATTTGGCGACATTTTATCTGATCTTTGTGCTGGTTTAGTTGGCGGTTTAGGTATGGCACCAGGTGCAAACATTGGTGAAGATGCTGCTATTTTTGAAGCCGTTCACGGTAGTGCACCAGATATTGCTGGCAAAAACCTAGCAAACCCTACTTCAGTAATTTTAGCGTCTATCCAAATGCTTGAGCACTTAGATATGGGCGACACGGCTGAGCGTATTCGTAGCGCTGTAGCTGATGTAATTAAATCAGGCGATCGCACAACACGTGATTTAGGCGGCAGCCACGGTACAACTGATTTCACTCAATCAGTAATCGACCGTTTATAATTTAACAAGGTTAATCTTGTTTTAAGCCTAAAAGCCAGCATATTGCTGGCTTTTTTGTATTTTAACCTTTGCTGATAACATCACTTGGCATAACTACGCTATTTATTTTAAATAGAGTTTTTAATGCAGCGAGCATCATATTTATACCACTGGTGTTAAGTTATTAGACATTTAAGTCGATTGGTATTACTTCACAAAATCATTAAACTTTATTGCTGGTACGCTGGTAAAATCCACTTATCACTAATAGCACAATTAAATAACCTATTGCCCCACCACTTGATGACGATTCACTTTGCGCTTCTTGTACCGAGACTGTTAGCTCACTACTTATAACTTCATTGGTTTGACTGTCTGTGAGCACAAGTTTTACTGAATAACTACCTGCATCTTGGTAATTATGACTTGGGTTTTGCGTTGTACCTAGTGGGCTGCTATCGCCATAATCCCAGCTATATGTATAATTACCAGATCCACCTAATGGTGAGCTATTAAATTGTACCGCTAAGTTATTTGCCGTATGGCGTGTACTTAATTGCAGCGGTGCATTAACACTCAAAGCATGTTGTTGGCTAACACTTATCCCTTGCGTATCAGTTACTATTAACGCGAGGGTGTAATCTCCAGAGTAGCTAAATTGGTAATCTAGGTTTTCAGTTTGCGATACGGGTTCACCATCTATAAGCCAACTCATGTTGTAAGGTGCTTCTCCGCCAGTTACGATTGCTTGAGCAGATAAAGTCGCACCGTTTAACTGATACGTTAAATTTTCAATTTCTAGCGGTTTTGTGATGGTAATTTGTTTAGTTTGTGTTTGCGTAGTCGTCTCACCCATTGCCGAAAAGGTAACGCTGTATGTGCCGTAATCGGCATAGGTATGTGTAGGACTTAGCTCAGTACTCGATTGCCCATCACCAAAGTCCCATAAAAATGTATCTGTGGGGGTTAACTTTAAACCGGCTACATTAAAGCTAACGGTTGCCTCGTTTACTGTTGTGGTTATTTGTTGTAGCGCATCATAGCTAAGCAAAAGCTCTGCTGTTTCACTTTCAGGGTGTTGGCTGACTATTTCAAAGTTAAACCCTTGGGGAGTAAGCAGCACACCTGATTCAGCCTGCTGCGTAAAGCTGTAATCAAAATGATCATTGAACTCACTAATGGCAGCTAAGTCTTGATCGCCTAAACCTGCACTTTGCTGATATAAACTAAATGCAGCATCGCGTACTTGTATAGGTGTATCTGCAAGTGTGGTGCTACTTGTACCGCGATAAATTGGCTTTTGATCCGCATCAACCACTAAATTAAAACCACCCCCAGGGTGATCAGTTGTGTTGTTGTTATCAAATGCACTATCGCTATACCATAATAAAACTCCCGGTGAATATTGCTCTGCTTGTAAGCCGGCATCCACACCTCTGTGCGCACGTAGCTGTATATAGTAGTGGGCTGGTTTAGCATAAATATAACTGCTCACGCGGCTAAAACCATTTAACGCTAAGTTAGTACTTGGCTGCTCTGCGTTATTTTGCCAAATCACAGTATTGTTGTATGTTATTTTTAAATCATCGGCTACAAAACCATAATACTGTGTGTTTGTATCGGTAATATACTCAATACTTAATGTAATGGTTTGTCCTGCATATTGTGTTAAATCAAACTCATGCATTAAAAAACCATTAGGTTGCTGCGCATCTGCATGTAAAAACGAATCACCAGTTATATACGGGCCTATATCGCCATAATAAGGATTTGTCTCGATTGTATAATTACCAGCTAAAGGAGTTTGATTTACCTTTACTTGTACAAGGTCATAGTCACGCTCAATACTGTAGTAAGCTAAAAAGCTAAGAGTCAGTGGTGTAGCCGCCTCAGGTAAGGTCACGGTTTGTGAGAGCGTGTGTTAGATTGTTACCTGTACCAGAGTAAAATTGAAAATCACCTTCAACCGGGGTTTTAAATTTTTCTAGCTGCTGCGCAAGTGTCACTTTAATTTGGCTTTGCTGCTGAGAAAGTGAGCTAGTATAAACTAGCGACTGCTGAGGCTGGCTGTTCACTTCCTCCATGGTTAAATTAAGCTGGTTCACCCAATTGCCTTGGTATCTGTTTTGTAAATACTCAAGCGCCTGTGCACTAAACATAACGGGCTGTGAACCCCTAGGCCCACCAGCCCAGCTACCAGTAGACATTATTGACCAAGACGATACAGGCTCACCCACGGTATTTGACTGTAAGTCGTACTCATCTGCTAAACCTAAGTCGTGACCAAATTCATGCGCAACGACACCTATGCTGGCATCTATTGGGTTTATCGTATAACCCGATAACTTAACGCTACTACCCGCAATACTGACAGGTTCACTGTTTTCATCAAATACGTAGTAGCGGTGAGACCAAATTGCATCAACGCCTAAATAGCCTCCACCGGATTCTTCACCAATACTGGAATGAAAAACCATAACATGGTCGATAATGCCGTTTGGCTCGTTGATAATGCCATCGCCGTCAATATCATCTAAATCTGTTAAATCATATTGCGTTAAATCAATATCAAATTGTGCAGTGGCTTTTTCGACTGCTTCTTGTATCAGTGCGGGGGCATTTATATCGCGCGTGTTGCCTACGCGCTCACCATAGGTTTTTGCATTACTATCTGCCCTAACCCACCCATATACTTGCCCGCTAAAAGTTAAGCTAGCACCTGATGCGTCGTAATAATAATCGTATACGCTGCTAAGTGTTTCATTATTAGGGCCAATAAACCCACCCTCATTAAAAAGCAATTGTTGGTAATGCTCTTTTGTATAATTTTCGTAATACATATCGGTATCATCATCAACTAGCTGATTGTCATCGTGCTTTAAATCAGGAAAATCAATTAAAATAGCCAGTACTTTAACCTCATTTAGCGCGTTGCTAGGGCTAGCCGCACTTGCATATTGCAGCTGCTTATCGGCTTGCTTAGCGGTTAAGCGGGCTTTCATAGTAGAAACAGATTTTAACTGCGAAGGGTTAAGCCGTGCAGTATTCGCTAAGTAGCTTTCAACCGTTGGCTTGTTAGTGGTTTGTTGGGTATCAGCGCGTTTATTTAACCAATACTCTATTCTTTGTTTGTTGATAATACCTGGGTCATGCGCGCTGGTATTTGCTGCGTTAAGATTTAGGCTGCAAAGAAATAAGCCAAGCCATATTATTTTTTTCACTGTATCTTCCCCAGATAAATTATTGCTCTATCATACCTAATATATGCATTAAGCACAGCGCTCAAATCACCTATTTACCCATTATGGCTACTCGGTAAAATTAGCATAATTTCTTCATATTTTTTATATAACTACAAATAGCGTGCAACTTTTTAGTATGAAAACAAATCAATTTGAAATTTTAATCCAAAACAGTCCTTTCGAGGTTGACATAAGCACGTAAAACCCTTAAAAATAACCCCATATAGAATTTTTAATCTAAAGCAGCATTTTGCTTTTTATAAAGTGACAATTATGAAAAAACAACTTCACCTTTTAATCGTACTCGTAGTGGTCTTAGTGATAAGCCCAGCGGGGATGTATTAAAAAGTGAAATTGCTTTTTAAAAACCCTCGCACTACGCGGGGGTTTTTTTATGCATAAACAGCGCACAGAGGAATGAGGATGAGCAAACAAGAATATAATGGTTCTGAACTAGTTGTTCAGGCATTAAAAGAGTTGAAGGTTAAGTATATATTTGGCTACCCAGGTGGGTCGGTTTTGGATTTATACGATGCACTTTTTCAACAAGAAGATATTGAACATATTTTAGTACGTCACGAACAAGCCGCAACCCATATGGCTGACGGTTATGCCCGAGCTACTGGCGAAGTTGGTGTTGTACTTGCTACCTCAGGCCCTGGCGCAACTAACTGTATTACAGGTATTGCTACCGCTTATATGGACTCAATTCCGATGGTGGTATTATCGGGGCAAGTACCTACTAGCTTAATTGGTGACGATGCATTCCAAGAAACTGACATTGTTGGCTGTTCTCGCCCGGTTGTAAAACATAGTTTTAACTGCAGAAGCGCTGAAGAAATTCCGGCTATTTTGGCAAAAGCGTTTTATATTGCAAGTACTGGCCGCCCAGGACCCGTTGTTGTTGAGCTACCAAAAGATATGCTTAACCCTGCTATTAAGTTTGAGTACAACTTCCCTAAAACAACAGAGCTTAGAACCTACAGCCCAAATACAAAGGGCCACTCTAAACAAATTCGCAAAGCAGTTACCGCAATTTTAGAAGCTAAAAAACTGGTTATATACTCAGGCGGCGGTATTATTTTATCTAACACCTCTGAGCAATTAACCCGCTTAGTTGAATCGCTAAATGCACCTATCACTAATACATTAATGGGCTTAGGCGGTATTTCGGGTATTCACCCAAATTACGTGGGTATGCTGGGTATGCACGGCACGCTTGAAGCCAATAAAGCCATGGCAAATGCCGATGTCATTTTAGCACTGGGAGCGCGTTTTGATGATCGTGTAACCAATAATGTTAAAAAGTTTTGCCCTAATGCAACCATCGTTCACGTTGATGTAGACCCGACCTCTATTTCTAAAACGATTAAAGCACATATTCCGGTTGTGGGCTGTTTAGCCACTGTAATGGAGCAACTGCAAGCTGGCATAGATAAAAGTAGCATTCAAATTGATCGCAGTGCACAAGAGGATTGGTGGCGACAAATTATTAGCTGGCGCGAGCAAAAGTGCCTAAGCTACAACACCGATGGCGACAAAATAAAGCCTCAAGCTGTTATAGAAGCAGTGTATAAAGCCACTAATGGTGACGCATATGTAAGCTCTGATGTGGGTCAGCACCAAATGTTTGCAGCGCAATATTATCCATTTAAAAACCCTCGCCAATGGATCAATTCAGGGGGCTTAGGCACCATGGGCTTTGGCTTACCAGCAGCTATGGGTGTTAAGCTTGCCTTTCCTGATAAAGAGTCAGTGTGTGTAACCGGCGATGGCTCAATCCAAATGAATATTCAAGAGCTATCAACATGCTTACAGTACAACTTGGCTGTAAAAGTGGTTTCGCTAAATAACCGCTCATTAGGCATGGTACGCCAATGGCAAGATATGATTTACGGCGGTCGCCATTCATCTTCATATATGGACTCATTACCTGACTTTGTAAAACTTGTTGAAAGCTATGGCCATGTAGGCATAAAGGTAGATACTTTAGATGAGCTACAACCTGCTATAGATAAAGCCATGAGCATTAACGACCGTTTAGTATTTTTAGATATTAACGTTGATGAAAAAGAACATGTATACCCAATGCAAATTAAACTAGGCGGCATTGATGAGATGTGGTTACGTAAAGGAGTAAAAGCATAATGCGTCGTATATTATCTATTTTATTAGAAAACGAACCGGGAGCCTTATCTCGCATTGTTGGGCTTTTTTCACAGCGCGCCTACAACATAGATAGCTTAACAGTGGGTACAACTGATGATGAGTCACTGTCACGTATCACCATTACCACTATGGGTGATGATAGAATCGTTGAGCAAATTACTAAACAAGTTAATAAATTAGTTGATGTACTTAAGATTATTGATTTGACTGAAATGAGTCACATCGAACGTGAATTATTACTTGTTAAAGTATTTGCCCAAGACGAAACCACACGTGCAGCTGTTACACGCGTTGTAGATGTGTTCCAAGGTGCTATTTTAGATATGGGTCGCCAAAGCTACAGCTTACAACTGGTAAGCAGCACAGACAAAATAGAATCGTTTTTAGACACCCTACGCCATGAAACCGACATTATTGAAGTGGTGCGCTCTGGTGCTGTAGGGATCGGCCGTGGTGATAAAGCATTAAAAGCGTAATTAATTAAAGCTTAAACGTTAAGCGTTTTATATTAAATCCCTGCTAAGTAATTAGCAGGGATTTTTTATGTTAAGCCTTGCCTTACAACGCTCTGCATTAATACCTAATTAGGCATGTGGGAATAAGCTTAACTTAGGTAAGCTCGCTACTTTAATACAGGCAAAAAAAAGAGCTAAATAGCTCTTTTTTAAAAAAATCTGTAAAGCGCCAATTAAGGGTTTACTTGGTCTTTAAGACCTTTACCTGCTTTAAAGCTTGGGATAGTTGCCGCTGCGATTTGGATCTCAGCACCCGTTTGTGGGTTACGGCCAGTACGTGCTGCACGTTCTTTAACTGAGAAAGTACCAAAACCTACTAATGCAACTGAATTACCTTCTTTTAAAGAAGAAGTTACAGCGCCAGTAAACGCGTCAAGTGCACGTGTAGCAGCAGCTTTAGAGATTTCTGCATCAGTAGCGATTTTTTCAACTAATTGAGCTTTATTCATTGTTAGATTCCTATTCGTTATTATTTTGCCTTCGCAAAACCTATCTTTATGCATTTTTAAGGAGTTAGCAACAGCAAATTGCATTTTTTGCTTAAATACTTCGAAAATGCGTAAAATTTTAATAATTCTCGGTAAAATACAGCGTGTTGGGTTAACTAAAACTTAATTTAAGTACACAAAAGGCACACTTTAAATAACACACTGCTCTATATTTTTTCGATAACTAAGGTCACTTCCCCAACCTCGACACCAAACTTAACAATAGACGTTCGGTTTATCAAGCGCGATTGTGTAACCAGGTACATCCAATCATCAAAATTTACCTCAAGCGTACTGCCGTCGTAGGGTAAGGCTACATTGTAGTTCCAATGAAACACACTGCCTGCGCTTTTACCGGTTGCAATGCCAAGCACATCATCAGCACGTCCCACTAAGCTATTATCGTCATTAAGGGTGACATACCAAATACGCTTTTGTGTTTCACCATCGTCATACACAAAGTCTTCCTCTATAACTCCCTCGTTCCCTTCCCAGCGCGCATTCATAGTGACAACAAGTTTACGTGTGAGTTCGCCTTTATAATCTTGCACAACGCCGTATGCTTTCAAATCGCCACTAAAAAACGCTTTAAAATCAAATTCTGGGTTGCTGCTATTGTAGTGCTCTACTTTTGGCGCGGAGCAGCTCACTAAAAATAATGCGGCCATTAAAATACATAGCTGTTTAAATTTATTTATATTGCGCATGTTAAATCCCTAATAATTGTTTTCTAAGTGCTGGCTCTGAGGTGTTTGGGCTTAGCCAAATAGCTAAAAACTGATTGGCAAATTGCGAGTCACTAATTTCACCTAACTTTTTATCATTATGATAAAAAGTAGCCTGACCGCTTGGTGATGTTTGTAAACTTAACGACTCGCCTTTTTTAATGTCTGGCCAAAGAGTGAGCAATTTATCAGCATACTTAGCAGATAAGTCACTTTTACCTAAATGCTGCCATTGCTCTTTAGTGGCTTTAACAATGTCTTTTGCTGCAAAGTCTCGCAAATAGGTGAGCGTAAATTTAACGGGGTGCGCCCCCTGTTTGTAACTCCCTGAGCGGGTATATAACGTTGCATCGTAAACATCCCAAAATAAATATTCCATGCGCGCCTCGCCCACTTTTATAAAGTCAGTTTGCTCTTCGCTAAAGCTCAATGGGGTAAAAAAAGTAGCCATAATCATTGCGGCCGTTATTACACATATTTTTGCGGTGATATTCATACAAGCTCCTGTTATTGCTTGCTAAAATTTATAATCGCTTTAATTTTTTGGTTAATAATAAGAATTAATGTAAAGGCAGCAGCCCACAGTGCGCCGTACAGAAGCCAAAACATCCACACAGGTGAATAAATACTAAGCACGCCAAATTGAGCGCCTGAATAATAACTAATTGGCGCAAAGGCTAAGCACACTAAATAGGCTTGCCAAAGTTTTAGATTAGTAATAAACGCCATTGATGTGTTTAAGCAAAGCAATAATGCTGCCCATAGCAAGGCTAACCAAAGCGGAAAAGGGGATACTTTAAATTCCAAAAGGTTTAGCTGCACAGCAAGGTATTCACATAACAGCGCAATTGGTAAAGCTTTTACTAAAAGCAACGCGTCGAGCTTATGCTGCTTTGATAAAACAAACATAAGCACAACAATACCAGAGGTGTATAAAACAGATTGAGCTTCTAAAAACAGTGATAAAAACCACACTGTTTGAAAAAGCACAAAATTAATAATTAAGGGCAATTTCGTCATTTTGACTAGTAAAACGTGGTTTACGCGCCGTTAAATGAACGGTGCTGGTTGCTCGCGTTCTAAAAGCGCCTTCGCAGTAAGCAAAGTAAAATAACCATAATCTGTAAAAACGCTCATCAAACTTGTCACTGTCAAGGGTGTGCCAGTTATCAATAAAGCGTGTGCGCCAATCGGCTAGTGTTCTAGCATAATGCGCGCCTATGTCGCTTACAGTATGAATAACCATATCGGTATTGTTTTTAATTTGCTCGCTCATCTCATTAATTGAAGGCAAACAACCACCGGGGAAAATATACTGCTGAATAAAGTCAGAGTTTTTTAAATAATGTTGATAACGTTGATCGCCAATAGTGATCGCTTGGATAAGCATTGCACCGTCTTCTTTAAGCAAGCTATTACATTGCTTAAAAAAGCTTGGTAGGTATTCATGCCCTACTGCTTCTATCATCTCTATTGATACAAGCTTGTCGTATTGACCTTCTAATAAACGGTAATCAAGCTTGAGCAAAGTTATATTATTTTCAAGTCCTAACTGTTTAACCTTGTTTTCCACATAGGCATATTGCTCATCAGAAATCGTTGTTGTGGTCACATGGCAGTTGTAATGTGTGGCCGCGTAAATCGCAAACGCCCCCCAGCCTGTGCCAATTTCAATAACTGAATCGCCTTCGTTTATCTCTACCTGCTCACAAATTTGTTTAAGCTTGTTTTGTTGAGCGTCCTCAAGAGAAGCGTCTTTTGATGGATAAACAGCGCAGGAGTAAAGCATTTCCTCGCTTAAAAATGACTCGTATAAATCGTTACCTAAATCATAATGTGCAACGATATTCTTTTTCGACCCAGATTCTGAGTTGCTGTTTTTAAGATGGTTAAAACGGTGGGCTAGGCCACTAAAAAACGAGAATTTTTTTTCAAAAGCATCTAGTTGTTTTTGGTTTATGGCAAAAATTTCGATGAGTTTGGTCAAGTTATCACATGACCATTGCCCAAGAATATAAGACTCACCAGCACCCACACTGCCAGATAGCGCAAATGCTTTGTACATGGCAGTGTCGTTAACGGTAATCGTGGTTTTTAAGTCTGAATGTTGTTGACCGAATACTGTTGAGCGACTGTTTTCAACTAACACTATTTGGCCTGTTTCAATACTTGCAAAGGCTTTGGTGACTAGCTTTTTATATAAGTTTGTAAACCAACCTGTTTGCTCTTGGCAGTTTATACTCGAGACTTTTTCCATCTTAAACCCTTTATAATTGTATCGCTACCCGCAACTAAGCTTGTTTAACTATACTAAGGTTTTCCTGAATGACCTAAAAAAGGAACCCTTTTAATAAACAGCTTAAGTGCTTGCACATAAATACCTTTGAAAATAGACAAAGTCATCGCAGGAAATTTTTTTAATAATTTATTAATTTCTTGCTTCGTTAACTGACTTCGCTTTAATCGTAAAGACGCGTCGAATAACAACTCATCCCCACGTTTATTTTCTATATGAATTAATGTGTTATCGGCTGTATGTTGTACCTGCCAATGGTAGTCCATATCTAAATTCATAAAGGGTGATACGGAGAAAGCCTTCTTAAAGTTCACTTTTTTTTGTAAGGGCACCAAATAATAATGGCGCTCATTCCACGGCGTATTGCTTACCTCAGCAACAATATATTTAAAGTTATCGGTGCTATTACCGTAAAAGTAAAAATTTACAGGGCTAAAATAAATGCCCATACACCTAAGCTGGCCAAGCATATAAATATGCGAAAACGTTTCTTTAACACCTAGTTTTTCTATTTGGCACTGTGCACGTTCAATAATACTTAATGGCTCTGAGTTTGGCAGTGTGTTTAAATAATCGGCTTGATTAAAACGCAGTGCTTTAAACCCAAAAGTACCTAACATAGGGTGAATGTTATTAAGCAATAACGGATTTTTTAAATCTACCCACATCATATAAAGCGGGTATTTAAACTGATGGTTTTTTACCGCAAAGCGCCGATGCCTTACATCGCCTAAGTATACAGCGCTATTCAAATTCAACACCTAATTGCTTAGCCACATCTACCCCACTGCGAACACCATCTTCATGAAAACCGTTATACCAATAAGCACCACAAAAATAGCTATTATTTTGGCCATCAACAGTGTGCTTGAGTCTTTGTGCGGCAATGGATGCTTCGTTAAAAACAGGGTGATGATAAGTAAACTCACGTAATATATTTGCTTTGTTAATCCCTTCTAAGTGATTAAGGGTTACACAAAATTGTGTATCTGAGTCTATACCTTGCAGTATATTCATTTGGTATGTAACAACCGCTGCTTTGTCGGTGTTTTCGTTTAGTAAGTAATTCCAGCTAGCCCAGGCGGCTTTTCTATCTGGCAGTAAACTGGTATCTGTATGCAGTACTACCGAGTTTTCGGTATAAGGGATTGCACCTAATACAGCCTGTTCTTGCTCAGTCGCATCACCAAGTAATGCAAGGGCTTGATCTGAGTGACACGCAAATACCACTTTATCAAATTCAGCTTGTTCGCCATTTTCAAGGGTAATAATTACTTTATTATCTACACGTGTAACCGTCTCAATGTCGGTATTTAGTTTTATCCGCTCTGCAAAACCTTTAATAAGCGGCTTAATGTATTGCTTAGACCCACCAGGGATTACATACCACTGCGGCCTGTTTGTAACATCAAGTAAGCCATGGTTGTAAAAAAAGTTTACAAAAAACTCAACCCCTACATTTTGCATCTCTTTGATGCTGGTTGACCAAATTGCCGCCCCCATAGGTAAAATGTAATGGTATTTAAAAAAGTCATTAAAGCCGTGCGTATCTAATAACTGACCCAGCGTTTGATCTTTAGGGTAGTTTTGCTCGCTGTGCATTGCTTTACATAGTTTATTAAACTTAACTATATCGCTTAATAAGCGCCAAAACTTAGGCCTAAATATATTTCTTTTTTGAGCAAATAAGCTGGTAAAGGTGTGTCCGTTGTATTCAAAACCACTTGCTTGATTATGAACACTAAAGCTCATTTGTGTTTCTTGTCTGTCTACGCCAATGCGCGCGAGTAGTTTTTCAAAGTACGGGTAAGTGCGGTCATTAAATACGATAAAGCCCGTGTCTATTGCGCGTTTAACCCCAGCATCCGATATCTCTACTGTCGCGGTATGACCACCAATGTAATCGTTTTTTTCAAATACGGTAATATCGTAATGCTTGTGCAGTAAATGAGCACAGGTTAAACCCGATACGCCAGAACCTATTATTGCTATTTTTTTCAACGGGCTAATCCTTTTGCTAAACGTAACCAAAGTGGTAACGGTAAAATACGTAATGCTTTTAAAATAAGCGTAAACCGATAAGGAAAATGAACTTCTTTACGGCGTTTATTGATCCCCTTAATCATATAATCGGCGGCCTCTGATGCAGTGACGGCCATAGGCATTGGGAAATCGTTTTTATCAGTAAGGGGGGTTTTAACAAAACCAGGGTGCACTAACGTAACATCAACATCGTTTAAGTCGATTGCTAAGCTTTTCGCTAAATAGCTTACCCCGGCTTTAGATGCGCCATAAGCCTCAGAGCGTGGCAGAGGTAAATACGTAACGCTTGAGCTAACAAGCACAAGTTGTCCGCCCGCACTAATTTTTGGTAATAGTGCCTCTAGGCAGTAGCCCATTGCCAGCAGGTTTACTGAAATAACTCGCTCAAACAAAGCGCTGTCAAAGTTACGGGCATCATCTACATACTCACAGTTACCAGCGTTAAGAATAACCTTATCAAAAGCACTAAAGCCAAGGGTTGCTTGCTTTATGTCTTTGAGGTCTGTGGCATCAAACTGACACGTTTTAATATTGGTGTGTTTTTCAAGCTCAGCTAACTTTTCAAGGTTTCTACCGCAAGCAATTACCGTGTTGCCTTGCTGTGCGTACTTTATTGCAAGCTGCTCGCCAATACCTGAGGTTGCACCTGTAATTAAAATATTCATCGCGACCCTGCTCGTTTATCTATGTAATTTATAACGCCACCTAAAATAGGAATATGCTTGTATAGCATTTCTCCGACATTAAAATAGTCGCGGTGGTTAATAATTTTACCTTCTTTAAAAACCAGCTTACTGTGCCCTTCTACCGATATAGTTTTGCCAGAAGCCAGTTTTGGGTGGGCGTAATGCATAGTCCAATACAAAAATGCTTTGTCATCACACTCGTAGGTGTCACTAATATCAAACTGACAATGCTTAACATTACTATATAGATTAGAAAAATATCGGGTAAGCTCGCTTAGCCCGTGTATTTCGTGCATTGGGTCTTTAAATTTAATTTGCTCGCTGTAAATATCATTAAGCAAATGCAGGTTTGATTTATCGAGTTGTTGATATATTTCTACAAATTTTGCTACCGGTAATGCTGTTTCCATATCACCCCTTAAATGCAGCTATTGCACGCTCGCGAGCTGCTTTATGATCTACGATTGCCGGCCAGTAACATTGCTTATCAGCCCCTATTGACGCTAAATATGCATGAGGAAAATGAATATGTTTATCTGGCACTTTTTCAAGCTCTGGTAAATATTTACGTATAAATTTACCATTAGGATCAAAGCGCTCACTTTGAGTGATAGGATTAAATACGCGAAAATAAGGCTGCGCGTCACAGCCAGTGCTGGCAGCCCACTGCCAACCGCCATTATTAGAGGCTAAATCGCCATCAATAAGGTGCTGCATAAAAAACTGCTCGCCTTCACGCCAATCAATTAATAAATGTTTGGTCAAAAAGCTGGCAACTACCATCCTTAAACGGTTATGCATCCAGCCGGTTTGAACTAACTGTCTCATCGCTGCATCAACGAGTGGGTAACCTGTTTTCCCCTCGCACCAGGCTTTAAACTCAGCCTCGTTTTTACGCCATTTAACGCCATTGTACTTTTCGTTAAAGTTATCACCACGAGAAAGCTTAGGAAATTGCGCAATTAAATGACGATAAAATTCGCGCCAAATAAGCTCGTTTACCCAAGTAAACGTTTTACTTTTAGATGTTGTTAAAATATCTGGGTAGCGGTTTTGAATATTAACCAGTAACTGCTTAGGGCTTATAATACCCAGAGCTAAATAAGGGCTTAAACCCGATGTGCCTTTAACGCTGGGTATATCACGCTGTTCGTCGTAGCTACTTAATTTGTCGCAAATAAAATTATCAACAATGGTTGCTAAGCTTTCATCATCAACTGGCCATTTTTCTGAGCTGCCATCACTTTTAATTGCCTGTGCGTTGTTATTTATCGGCTGTTTTTTTAAAGGCCACGGTAATAAGCTAAAGTGAGTATCTTGGTGTTGTTTAAGCCACTGTTTTTTAAATGGTGTAAACACTTTATACATTTCGTTACTTTGGTTTTTAACACTGCCTACAGGCGCTATTACATCTCCCTCATAGAGGGTAAAAGTAATATTTTTATCATCACACTTTGCAAGTATTTGCGCATCACGATTTACTTCATTTAACTCATACTCTTTATTGGCAATTACATGTTCTACCTGATGTTTATCGCAAAATGATAAAAGCGCACTTTCACAATCGTCAAAGTAAGGGGCGTCAAAAATATGCAGCTCTATTGCGTACTGTGCTAGCTGCTCGCGTATATAATTGAGGCGTCTTTTTAGTAAATCTATTTGAATGGGAGCGGCGTTGTGTTGTTGCCATTGCTTTTCGCAGATAAAAAAAATGGCCTGTTTAGCGCCATTATTTAGCGCTTCAATAAGCGCTTCGTTAGAAAAAAGGCGCAAATCGCGCCTAAACCAAAAAAGTGTATTCATTATATGCCGTAACGTAATTTTAGTTCATTAGGGTAAGGATTAAAAAACACCTGCTTTTCTAGGTATTCATTAGGGTGTACTTTTAGATGATGTTTTAGCAAAGTAAGCGGTACGTACAAAGGCACTAAACCTTGACGGTATTCATCGATGGCATCGCGTAGCTCTTGCTTTTCAACCTTAGATAAGTCTTTTTTAAAGTAGCCCTGCAAGTGCATTAACGTGTTGCAGTTATTCCTGCGTGATGCAGGCTTTTTAAGGCCGTTCATTAACCCAAGAATGTACTCATCTGCTAAAGCGTTAATATCATCACCTTTATAAGTACCAAGTAAATTACCTAAGTCGCGGTAAGCTTGATAATTATGAGCCATTAATAAGTACTTATATTGCGAATGAAACTGGGTAAGCTTATGCACTGTTAGCGGCTCAGAAGCTAATAACTGCCACTGTTTGTAAGCGTACACGCGCATTACAAAGTTTTCGCGTAAATGCATATCGTTTAAGCGGCCGTTTTCTTCACATGGCAATAATGGATTGTGCTTCATTATTTGCTCAGCAAAAAAACCAACGCCTTCGGAGGTATTGCCGGTGCCCGCCTCGTTATAAATTTTAATTCTTTCCATACCGCAGCTTGGGCTTTTCGCACAAAATACAAAACCACTTAGGTTTTTAGCTTGCTCTGTGGCTACTTTTTTACCGTATTCAGTTAGCTTAGGCCCAACATCGCCAGTGCCATCTGGTCGACATACTTTTATTGTATCGCCTACGCGTACTTGGCGTATGGTTGGCCGAGGAATAGGTAACCCTACGGCTACCTCTGGGCAAAAACGCGTGTACTCTACATGTTTTCCAAGCTCGTCCATACAAAAGTTAGACTTTTTATGGCCTGTATCAAAACGTACTTTTTCGCCTGCTAAGCAGGCGCTAATACCTATTTTTATTGTGTCTGTTTGCATAAATTCTCTTAATAAATCAAGTTACCTATAGGATTAAGTAACTTACTGAGCCCTTTATTAAAATGTAGCGCACTACTGACGACTGTAAAGCATAAACAACCATCTTTTGTGAGTGGGGTGTGCTGATGAGATCCATCTTGCCAAATAAAGTCTCCTGGCACGTAACTACCCTCTTCATCACTAAATTCACCATCAAGTAGCAATGTTACTTCAAAACCAGTATGAGTATGCTCGGGGATTTCGCCCCCTGCGCCAATATGTAAAAGGCTTGAGCGCAATGGGCCATCATCAATAGCAACGCGAGAGCGAGCAAGCTTACCCACTTGCGTAAAACGCCCATGCGAAATGCGTGTTAAGGCGCGTGGTAATTCGTAGTTATGCTCATTAACTTGTACGGTTACCGGCTCAACTTCGTAAACTTCATCAATGCTAGCATCGGCGGTTATCAATTCTAGCAGGTCGGCGTCAAAATCTGGCGATTGTAAATCATTGCTTAAATTTAATGTATCAGGGGCGTATGACGCATCGCTAAATACATCCTTTGCATTAGCGGCTTCAAGTTTTGCCACTTTTGCTTGGCAAACTGGGCACATATCAACGTGTATAGATACCGCAACGCTTAACGATGCAGGTAACTGCGCTGAACAATATTGTGCTAGTAAAGATTCACTAGGGTGATGTTTAATCATGCTGATCTCCCATTTCATTACGTAATTTTTGCAAGGCTAAACGCAATCGTGATTTTACCGTGCCTACAGGAATATTTAATTGTTGAGCAAGTTGCTCTTGCGACATATCTTGGAAATAAACGCCTCGTACGACCTCTCGCTGTGCGGTTGGTAGTTTGTCTAGGTAACGTTTAATTTGTTGATCTTCCAAGTGGTCGCTAAATTCAAGTGTTGTATCTTGAGATTCGTTAATAAGTGGCCAAATATCTTCGCTTATATTTTCTTCTTTATTACTTTTCATTTTACGAAGCATATCAAATGAGGCATTACGCATTACGGTATATACCCAAGTCGTCGCAGCCCCTTTATCGCTGTGATACAAATGCGCTTTACGCCACACTGAGGTTAGTGTTTCTTGTACAAGCTCCATTGCTTGTGCCTCAGAGCCAAATTGCTTAATTCCAAAGCGTTTAATTTTTGGCGAAAAGTATTCAAATAAGTAAGCAAACGCTCTTTTGTCTCGCGAAGTAGCTACATCAAGCAGAGCTTGCATAAGCTCTGCACTTGGCGTTTCTGGCATGGCAGTATATTTACCTGTATTAGGTTCACAACGTGGTGAGGGTTGTTGACTTACCATAATAATTAATCCCGTGTATGCTTTTGTATATATCTATACGCCAAGCAATTAAACGCAGATCACATTATTTTAGGCAAATTCATTGTTAATCACAGTATGGAGGAAGTTTAGTAAGTTAGCAAAGTTACTTTCGAACGCAAGTTGCTGTTTTTTATCAATAGATATAGGTAACAGTTCAAGCCAGCGCGCAGCTACCCAGGCTAAATTATCAAACTTGGTTTGCCTATATAAACTAGAAAGCTCTTTATTGTTTAAAAATATGTCCTGCAAAGAATCAGACAAGCGTTGATTATCAGCCGAAATTTCACTGTGGGAGTCATTGTACCAATACGGCGTATTGCAATCGCTTAATAAGCCATGGCGCAATTCACTTTCATCTTGGTATACGTCATTTATTTGCACGCTTTTAGCAGCGTACACATCAATAAGTAGCATATTGCTAGGGTCTTGATCAAAGTCGATAATATCGACCAAACAGCCCTGAGCGCTAATATTAAATGGCGTGTCGTGCTGGTAGGTGCACAGTACAAAACCGACATTATTTTGTAGTGCGGTTTTTACCATGTTTAAATACCTAGGCTCAAATATACGTAAACGCGTATAGCCTTCTGGTAACACAAATATTGGTAATGGGAAAATCGCACGTTTCATAAAGTCTACTTCTTTAAATTACACTGCCTTTATTTACGTGCGCTTTTACTAAGTCGATCAGCTTACTTAAATCGAATTATTTACCTATTAATTAAAAGTTGATCCAACTTCCCATACTTTTTATTACTTGAACCATATAGTAAACACTAATCATGCTTACAACAGGCGCCAACATAAGTGCAAATAATCCTAATTCGTTACTCATCGTCTTATCCTTTTACACTTATTTAGCTTTAACTTGCGTAGTTACCGGCATTGAAGACTGCGTGGTAACGTCAGCTTGTTCTTGCGCTTGATTTACAAATTGCTCAAGTACTGCCTGGGCATCAAAACTAAGGCTCTGCGAAATTGATTGCTCAAGCTCTGCCGTTGCTTGATTAATATAGCTTGTTACGTTTTGCGTTATAATATCAGTTACATCTAGGTCCACTTCACTCGCATGTACTTGCGAAGAACCTAATACTAATAAACTTGCCATAGCGATTTTAAATGAATGTTTCATAATGGTATTCCTTGTTGTGTATATTGTTTAGACGCAATAACATAATCAAGGGTTGTGCCAACAGAAAAATAAAAATTAAATCATTGATATTTAAAGACTATATCAAAAGCCATATAGCAACGCAGCATTCAGGTTTGGTTAATTTAACTAACCTTTTTAATTTTTTGACTAACTATTAGTAAATATTTTTAGTTCACTATTTGCAGTTTAAAACAACGACTACCATTACTTTTTATTTTGTGTATCGGGCTTAACTTTTTTACCTAACCGATAAGCATCAACCATACTTAGTAACCAAATGACCACCATTAAAGGAAGATATTTATATTCCCCAAGCTGAGCACATTCACCTGATGGATTACGGGCGGCTTGTAAAATGCCTGAAGCCGTCATCGGAATTTTACCTGCTAAAATTTCATTTGCGCTACATTGCGCTATAGCCAAAATATCACCTAATGTCATAAACAAAAGTAGCGTGAATACACTTGCAAAAATACAGCCTATTAAACGCTTTTTAAGCGAAAAATGCCCTGCCCCAGGATACACAATGGCAGTAAGTAAAACGGCTTTGAGCTCTTTTTTCATGATAAACGTGCCTTAATTAATTGAGACTATACGACCACACTATACCCGATTAATTCCCTTTAAAATCAATAAAAGTACGGTGACTAATTTACAGTAACAATGCTGACATTGAAACATTGAGCGTACACCTGTACACTCAAGTTTAATTAATAAGTGGTAGGACTAGTATGACTATAGATGCACCCTATTCTCGCAAAGAAGAAAAACTCAATGTATTAAGCCATGCACTGGGAATATTTTTTGCTGTGTTTGTAATGTGGGATTTATTTAAACAAGCCACCAGCGTAAAAGCTTATATTAGCACCGCTGTATATGGGGCTAGTTTATTTGTATTGTTTTTATCATCCACACTTTATCACGCCAGTGTACAGCCAAAATTACGCGCTTTTTATAAAAAGTGCGATCACTGCGCTATTTACGTATTAATAGCGGGTACGTACACCCCATTTTTATTGCTATCTCTTAATGGATTGTGGTCTTGGGGGACACTGAGTTTTATTTGGGCAGTCGCGCTTGGTGGCGTTGCTTATAAAGTGCTGATTAAAAATGGTAATAAAAAAGTCTCGCTGGCTACCTACTTACTTATGGGCTGGTTTGCTCTTGCGATTGTATACCCACTTTATTTAAATATTGATGTAAAAGCACTGTACTGGTTACTGGCCGGTGGCATTTTTTATAGCTTAGGAACATTATTTTATAGCGCTAAAAGCACTCAATTTAGCCACGCAATTTGGCACCTCTTTGTAATAGCTGGGTGTGTGTGCCACTACATTTCAATTACTAATTACGTGTATTAATGCATGTAATTAGTAATTTTATGCCACGCACATAAACCGCAATAATTTGGCTACCCTTCTATATAAAAGCGCGATAAAAGCGCGCTGTAGCTTAGGCGATATCACCTGGGCCTTAATTAAAAACGCTGTTATTTACGGCTCTGACTATAAGCCTAATATTGTCTCTTACTCGCCTAATTAACTAGCTCGATAAACAGCGTGTAACATTTTCGGTACTCTTATCCATTTTTTACCCATTATCTTCACATAATCCTTTCCTAGTTTTAAAATAAATGGATTAAAATAAGTGACATAGCATCATATTTTGAATGTAACGCTATGGCATATCTATTGCTCCTTCAATATAAATGGTCAGTAAAACCTTGGCCAAGCAAATACGTTAAAGGAGATACAAAGTGGGCGCATTACAAGCTGATTCTACAATTGAGGCAAGTGCTACATTAGTAAGTTGCTACTTATACTCAATATTTTACAACCACACTCACTTTTACGTCTATTCCCGCCAAGCAAAGAGGTAGGTAACACGCATTGCTGCGTTATATGCCATTAGGCTCTTTGTGATTACATGCAGTTAATCCAACTTAAACTTTACGTTAAAGGAGACGTTGATATGCCAACTAACCAATTTACGATGCAAGACCCTAGAAGCCAATATCAAATGGCACGAACCGAAAAAGACAGTGCTCAACCAGACCCAGGCCTAGATGAAATTTTAAAACCCAAAGCAGATCACGGCGAAGATACCTATGTAGGTAGCGACAGATTAAAGGGCCGCAAGGCGTTGATCACTGGGGGCGACTCGGGCATTGGCAGAGCGGTTGCCATTGCATTTGCCAGAGAAGGTGCCGATGTGGTTATTAATTACTTAGCCAGCGAAGAAGCCGATGCGAAAGAAACACTCGATATTTTAAAAGCCACCGGTAACAAAGCATGGGGAATTGCAGGCGATATCTCTGATGAGAGTTTTTGTAACGACCTTGTGGCGCAAAGCGTTGAAAACTTAGGCTCAATCGACATATTAGTGAATAATGCGGGTAAGCAACAGTTTGTTGCCGAGCTAGACGATTTATCTACCGAGCAATTTTGCCAAACATATGCAACAAATGTATTTGCTATGTTTTGGATAACAAAAGCGGCGGTAAAACATATGCCACCGGGCGCTAGTATTATTAATACAACCTCAATCCAATGCTATCAACCCTCTGCTGGGCTTCTCGATTACGCATCGACTAAGGGCGCAATTACAAGCTTTACTAAAAGTTTAGCAAAAATGGTTATTGATAAAGGCATTCGGGTTAATGGGGTTGCTCCAGGGCCAATTTGGACCCCGCTTCAACAAAGTGGCGGCCAACCGGCTAAAAAATTGCCTGAATTTGGTGATAACGTACCATTAGGTAGACCAGGCCAGCCTGCTGAACTAGCACCCACCTATGTATACTTAGCATCGCAAGAGTCAAGTTACATTACCGCTGAAATAATGGGCGTGACAGGTGGGCAGCATCTACCTTAATCATGATAGTTACTTATATTAGTTAATCTTAGCTTATTGATTTTATGAAATAATAGCGGCGTATTTACGCCGCTATTATTACCTAGCCTTTTTTCAATTATACCTAAATAAGCCCCACTAGGTATTGGTGAGGCTCTGGTTAACAGCACCTTAGCTTGGTACTAAAAATCGGTGCTCATACAGCACTATTTAGCTCAGTGTGAGCAAGAGTGCGCCGAGTTAGACACGCATAAATTAACTGCATAAATAACTTAAGCCGATTAAGTGTTATCTTTTTTAGCACGTATACCGCGAATGAACTCTTCTAAATAAGGCGTAAATTCTAGCGCAAGTGCTATAAATAGCACCGTTGCCAAGTAAGTTATTGGTAAAGGAGAGGCTTTTAATTGCAGCGTAAAGTAAGGAGGAAAGCCGCCTGGAGTAAATAAAGCGGTAAATTGCTCCCAATGGCGCGCAATAATTAATACCAAAGCTAACAGGGGTATCATTTCTAAAAAACTGTGTATATGTTGCTCTATAGGCCCTACCCTTCGCTTACTTACTGCATAAGTTACATCCCACATTGCTGTAAGCTCATGCAGAAAAAACAATACAATACAAATGGCAATAATCAAACTATTAACTTCAAAAATTAAAACGAGGATTAACGGAATGCCCACTTCGGCAAACATTAATAAATGAATAAATGACTCTTTAGCACCGCTGGTTGTAGAAATATTACTACGTCGATGACAAAACCAATCAGCAATACCAGCAGCAAGCCAAACAGGGATCACAAAATACATTAAAATCAATAAAGTTGGGTCAGTCATAGTTTGTTAGTCCTTAATATTTGGTTTTAATAACCCTCATGCTTAAAACTAAATATTTACACTTCATCACCTTGATCATTCACCACTAGCGATGTGAAAAACCATATTTTTCAAATAATTTATCATTCACTTTTAAGATGGCTTGAGGATTACTTACGTTTTTACGCTTTTACCTTTTGTAAATGAGATACCATTTTTAAACGCGCCCGTGAGCCAACATTTGGTATGCTCAATATCTATTTACAACTAATAAGTAGTTCAAGTGTTATGCCAACTCGACGCTTAATTGATTTAATGCCATTTTAGCTATAGGTAGGTGTGGAGGTGTTTTTTACTTTGCCGTATATATTTTTATTGTGTAAAAAATAGAAAATATATCGCTTTTCATTGTAAGTTTTTCATTCACAAAGCTAGATAAGGAGGTTGTGGTAAAGGTAAAACTAGAAGCTGAAAAACCCTATTTGTTGTAGATTTACGCTAGCTAAAAAAAAGTAAGCCGCACACTTGTAATAAAGCAGCCTTTAAAAGCTCTTTTACGATAATACGTTCACTACTGCCATCTACACTCGCGCATATTTACTTTGTCGTTTTTAAAGCTAACCCCTTCTAATAATAGCTTTTGGCGCTGCTCTTGGTATTTATCACTGCCTGCAGGAAATGATATTTTACCTTGGCTGTTTACTACTCTGTGCCACGGTATAACAGAATCATCTGGCATTTGCTTTAATAAGCGCCCTACCAAGCGTGAATTTTGCGGGAAACCTGCAAGCGTTGCTACTTGCCCGTAACTTGCTACAAAACCTTCAGGTATATTTGCAATAATGGTGTAGATGAGGGTTTCTTTATCAATATTATCGGTCATTAACGTACGCCTCACTGAGTACTTTAAATTGCTCCCAAATAGAGCGCGCAACAGGGCCATGGTGTATTGCATCACGCCTAAATGCACGTACTTCTATACCAAACTCATCTTCTCTGTCGTTTATCTGTATTTGCTGTAACAGCCCGGCTTCTATTTCAGGGGCGCAATAGTCTATGTTCATCATTGCCCAGCCGGCACCAGCAAGCAAAAACGACTTTAAATTGGTTACATCGTCAATCTTCATTAAGGCAGAGCCTTTTGAGTAAGAAAGCTTGTCGCTGTCTATGCTTAAGTCACTTTCAAACATGGCCAAACACGGGTAATTTTGTAGCTCGTTAAAGGTCATGTACTTAGGAAACGTATTAGTAGATGCAATAATTCCAATATTTAATTTACCAATTGGTAGGCTCTCTAAGTGCCCTGTTGCATGAAATAAGTCAAACCAAGGGCCGATGCCTAACTCCACTTGCCCACTATTTACTTGCTCTAAAGAGACAAAGCGTTTTCCACTGGTTAAATTAAACTCCGTACGCTTAAATAGTCTAAAAGTATTACTTATGATCTCGTTATAACTGTCTTTTTGACAAATTTGCTCATAACAAATTCGATATTGTGGCTCGTTACCCAGTGCAAGCTCTTTAGCAAGCTGTGCTAGCTCATCATTTGCATGCAATAATTGTTGTGCTTCGCGATGAAAAACACGCCCTTTTTCAGTTAACTGTAATCGGTACTTGCTTCTATCGAGTAGTTCGAAGCCAATTTTTGCCTCTAAGTTTTTAATTGCTAAGGTAAGCGCAGGTTGAGTTTTATGTAATTTAAGCGCCGCGCCACTTAAACTTGCACTTTGTACAATGGCATCTAAAATTTGTAATTGATTCAGCTTCATACTGCGCTCAACATGATCATAAATAAAACTTATTATGTTTCTAAAATTTAATGAATTTTATTTTATATGGTTGCGGCGTATCCTGCACTTAATTATTTTGCCCATCATTGCCACGGAGAAGACATGAAACTCTTTCGTCTATGTATACTTACTACGACTTTACTTACCTTAATGGCCTGTTCTGAGCCAGAAAAGCAAGTAAAAGAAGAGCCCATTAGGCCTGTAAAGTTATTCAATATAGGACATGATTCGCAAACAAATGTGCGCAGTTTTCCTGCTGAAGTGGTTGCTAACCAAGGCTCGTACTTAGCATTTAGAGTCAATGGTGAACTGGTAGAGTTTCCGGTATTAGCAGGTGAAGAAGTTGAAAAAGGACAACTTTTAGCAAAGCTTGACCCAGAAGACTTTCAGTTACAGTACGATGATAGAAAAGCCCGTTATGAGCTTGCTAAATCACAACTTAGCCGCATTGAACAATTACTTGAAAAAAGAATCGCGAGTCAATCAGAGTACGATGAAGCATTGGCCAATATGCAAGTGGCAGAGTCTGCCTTTAAAATTGCCGAAACCAACCTAGAATACAGTGAGCTGCGCGCCCCATTTGCAGGGACTGTAGCCAAAGTATTTGTTAAAAACTTTGAAAACATTCAAGCCAAGCAAAACATTTTACGCCTAGAAACCCGCGATTTAATGGATGTGGAAATCCAAGTTCCTGAAAAAATAATAGCGCGCATTAAAAAAGGCAGTGACTACCACCCTACCGTTGTGTTTGACGGTTATGATAATAAAGAGTACACCCTTGATTTAAAAGAGTGGGACACGCAGGCCGATCCTACTACGCTTACCTACAAAGTTGTTTTTTCGCTACCAGTGCCTAAAGACTTTAACCTACTTGCAGGGATGACGGGCCGTGTATTTATCGATTTATCAAAAGTAACCAGCTCGCAAGTGGCTTACACTATTTTACCGGTAGAGTCGGTTTTTTCTGAAGCTAAAGAAAGCGTGTCAGATAACGCCTATGTGTGGGTATATAACCCAGAAACCGGCGTTGTTAATAAACAAGCCGTTAAAGTAGGCCAAGTACACCGCGACGGTATTGAAGTGTTAAGCGGTATTAAAGAAGGCCAAATTGTCGTCTCTGCTGGCGTGCACTCATTAGATGAGGGCATGAAAGTACGTCCATGGAATAAAGAGCGAGGCTTATAATTATGAGCTTTGCGCAACTCTCCATAGAGAAAAAAGTAATTAGCTGGATGTTTGCACTACTGCTGTTAATTGGCGGAAGTGTGTCGTACTTTGATTTAGGCCAACTAGAAGACCCAGAGTTTACACTTAAAACCGCCATGGTTATTACTATGTATCCGGGTGCATCGCCACAACAAGTAGAGGAAGAAGTCACCTTTCCTATCGAAAATGCGATTCAGCAACTCCCCTACGTAGATTATGTGACCTCTATTTCATCAAATGGAAAGTCGCAAATATCGGTAGAAATGAAAAGCACCTACCGAAAAGAGCAGCTGCGCCAGATTTGGGATGAAATGCGCCGTAAAATTAACGACTTAGCGCCTTCACTTCCAAGTGGCGTTTACCCAAGCACCATTTTAGATGACTTTGGTGATGTATACGGCGTTATGTATGCGGTTACCGGCGATGGCTACTCTTATGATGAACTTAAAGATTACACCGATTACTTAAAGCGTGAACTCGTACTGGTTAAAGGTGTGAGTAAAGTGACCATTGCTGGTGAGCAACAGCCTCAAGTAATGGTTGAAGTGTCTACCCGTAAATTAGCGCAGCTCGGAATTGCCCCAAGCCATATTTTTGGTTTACTGCAATCGCAAAATACAGTCTCTAACGCAGGTAAAATTAGAGTGGGCGATGAGTCTATACGCTTTCACCCAACCGGCGAATTTAAAGATGTTAAAGAGCTCGAAACCCTACTTATATCAAAACCCGGTGCTAGCGAGCTTATTTACTTAGGTGATGTAGCCAAAGTATTTAGAGAATACGCAGAAGTACCCAGCAATGTTATTCGCTACAACTCAGAACAAGCGCTTTTAATTGGTGTCTCGTTTATGAATAGCGTGAATGTAGTAGATGTAGGTAAACGTATTGACGAGCACTTAGCAGAGCTTGAATACCAGCGCCCACATGGCATACATGTAGAATCGGTGTATAACCAACCTAAAGAAGTAGAAAAATCGGTAGATGGCTTTATTGTCAGCCTAGTAGAGGCGATTGCCATTGTAATCGTGGTACTGCTTATATTTATGGGGTTAAAAAGTGGTATTTTAATTGGCGGTATTTTATTACTCACCGTTTTAGGCACCTTTATATTTATGAAGTTGTTCGCCATAGACCTGCAACGTATTTCTCTGGGTGCGCTTATTATTGCCCTTGGTATGCTGGTAGATAACGCTATAGTAGTAACCGAAGGCATATTAATAAATTTAAAGCGTGGCCAAACTAAGTTAAAAGCTGCGGTTAATATTGTAGAACAAACTAAATGGCCGCTACTAGGCGCTACAGTTATTGGTATTACTGCGTTTGCCCCTATTGGCTTAAGCTCTGATGCGACCGGTGAATTTGCGGGTAGCTTATTTTGGGTATTGTTTATATCGCTTTTACTAAGCTGGATCACCGCCATTACGCTTACGCCATTTTTTGCAAATTTAATGTTTAAACAAGATGAATTTAAAAAAGCTAAAAATGCTGAGGGCGAAGAGGAAAATGACGACCCATACCAAGGCTTTATTTTTACCGGCTATAAAGCACTTTTAGATGTGTCTATGCATTATCGTAAAACCACACTTGTGCTTATGGTCGTGCTTCTTTGCTCGGCTGTGGTTGGTTTTGGTGCGGTTAAACAATCGTTTTTCCCAGCCTCTAACACCCCTATGTTTTATGTAGATTACTGGCAGCAACAAGGCTCCGACATAAGAGCAACGCTAGAGGGAATCAAAAAGCTTGAAAACTACCTTCAAAAAGAAGAGCTAGTTGAAGAAATAACCAGTACTACAGGCCAAGGTGCTCCACGCTTTATGCTTACTTATGCACCGCAAAAGTCGTACTCGTCATACGGGCAGCTCATTATTAGAGTAAAAAACCGCGAGGCGGTGGCTGTAGTAATGCAAAAAGTGCGTGAATACTCGCAAAATACACCGCTTTCAGCTGAACTTAAAATTAAGCCCATGGAAATTGGCCCCTCAACCGATGCTAAAATTGAAGCACGCTTTACAGGCCCCGATCCGGTAATACTTAGACGATTAGCCGCCCAGGCTGAAGAAGTTATCGCACAAGACGACGGCGCTTATAATATTCGTGATGACTGGCGTGCGCGTACTAAAATGATTCGTCCACAATTTAACGAACAAAAAGCGCGCCGTTTAGGTATTAGTAAGTCAGACCTTGATGATGTACTGCTTACTAGCCTTTCTGGCAAGCAAGTGGGTGTATACCGCGATGGTACGCAACTTCTGCCAATTATTGCTCGCTCACCGGCAAATGAGCGCCTAAATGTAGAAAGCGTTCACGATTTACAAATATACAGCCCTGTATTGGGTGTATTTGTGCCAGTAACGCAAGTGGTTGACGAATTTGTGGTTGAATGGGAAGACAGCCTAATTATGCGCCGCGACCGAAAGCGCACAATAACGGTAATGGCCGATCACAACGTATTAGGCGATGAAACTGCCGCTAAGTTATTTGCACGCGTGCGCGGACCCGTAGAGGCAATAGAGCTACCGCGTGGCTATAAATTAGAATGGGGCGGCGAGTATGAGTCGTCATCGGATGCACAAGCCGCTATATTTGGCTCATTACCGCTGGGTTATTTAGCGATGTTTGCGGTAACCGTACTGCTGTTCAATTCACTTAAACAGCCTTTAGTTATTTGGGCTACAGTGCCACTTGCCATTATTGGTGTGAGTGCGGGCATGTTAATAATGAATGCGCCATTTAGCTTTATGGCACTACTTGGATTACTAAGTTTAAGCGGGATGCTGATTAAAAACGGCATAGTGTTGGTCGATCAAATAAATCTTGAGCTTCGCGATGGTAAATCGCCTTATCAAGCTGTGTTTGAATCTGGCGTTAGCCGTGTACGCCCTGTAGCCATGGCGGCTATTACCACCATTTTAGGTATGATCCCGCTGTTGTTTGACGTGTTCTTCCAGTCAATGGCGGTAACTATTATGTTTGGTTTAGGTTTTGCAACCATACTTACGCTTATCGTAGTACCTGTGCTTTATACTGTTGTATTTAGAATAGACTACGAGCCTAGAAAGTAATTTAAAAGCCTTACAGCACGTTTAAAACGCAGCTTACCTCACAGTAGCTGCGTTTTTTATTATTTAAACCGAGGTTAAAGATGGACATAATAAACTAGGTTGTATTTGTATTCTCTTTGGCTATTTTCACTTTATAACCGACGAAAATGGCAATGTAGATTTAAACAACTACCGTTTCACGGGCGGTATTGCACTGGTAATAACAGGCATGTTTGACGGTACTTACGATTTAATTAAACGACTGCGCTCTAAAAACAGCGTATCTGCATTAGCCATTTATTTAGGGCTTTTTTTACTTTATATTGGCGTTGTGTTTTATAAATAACCCCTCAAATGACAGCAAAACAACTTTTTAGAATAATAATTACCGCTAGTTTACTATTCCCCCCCCTATTTTTTATTGCTTGGGATGAAAATCTCGATCCCCCCTTTATTGCCAATACCGCTTATGATTTTTTAACACATAAGCTGCTTCCTGTTTTGTCAGTAATAATTAGTATCGCTGGGGGGATGTACGGATACAAAAAGTACAACGCATGCATAACGTTTAAATCAAATTTTAAAGACTATGTAGGGCCTGTTTATCTTTCGAGGTTAAATTTGCAGCAGTGTGTTTGGCATTTAGGCAAGGCAGAGCCTATGTAGTGTGGTTATTCCCCATAAATAGGCGATAACGTGGAATAAATGCCAAACATGCGCTGCCCGGAGGGTTCTGCCTAGGGGCAATTTACTCTTTGTTGCTCAGTTTTTACTTAGTCCACTAGGTTACAAACCTCGCGCCACGATTAAACCGCCCCTAGTTTGAACAAATTTTAATCCTGAAAGGTCAACAGGCCCTAGCACGATGGGAAGCTTAGGGGCTGGCTGGGTATTTTGTTTATACCGGTTTTAGTTTATTTATGGCTGTGGGCTAGTTTTTGTATTTCAGTAAAGTTATGGACGTATTATTATAGCGACAATAGCTGGCAGCAAGAGTACCAGCTACTGGCTGTAGAGGCATGTCCGAGTGATTACGAATACAGCTGCGCAAAACTGGTTGTGCTTGATTTACAAAATTACAGAAAGCGCTCTTTTAGGTGGTATTTAGATAAACCAGCATTAAAGCGGCTAAAAAATGAGAAAATAAACATCGTGGGCGTTAAAAGCCCACTCGGTAACGTTGTACATCAAATACAATGGTAAGTGCGCACGCTATTTTTTTAAACTTAATGTGCCAGATGAACGCGCTTTACCGTTTGCTGGCTTTTTGTTGTTTGCACTTTTACTATCGCCTTGCGTATTTTTACTAGCTCCGCCTTTACCTACATAGGTGGTTGAGCGCTTTTGAAAGGGCGTGTTACTTCTTTGGCTGCGAGTGCCTCGCTCATTATTAAAGGCGCGTGGGTTTTCACCCTGAAAATCACGCTTTTTAGGCTCGCCTTTGTTATTGGCATTTTGCTTATTGGTATCAACCGAGTGCTCTTGCGTTTTACCCGAATCAGCAATGGAGTCATTAATTTGCGCCATTTCTACGTCGGTTAAATGTCGCCACTGGCCTACTTTTAAGCCCTTTAACGTTACATTCATAATGCGGGTACGTTTAAGGGTCACAACTTCATAACCTAGGTATTCACACATACGGCGAATTTGGCGGTTTAAACCCTGCGTAAGCACAATTTTGAATTCTTGCGGAGCTGTTTGCGTCACTTTACATTTTTTTGTAACGGTATCTAAAATAGGAATACCGTTGGCCATTTTGCTCACAAATTGGCGATTGAGTGGTTTATCAACTGTCACCACGTATTCTTTTTCGTGGTTATTACCCGCTCGCAAAATTTTATTAACGATATCGCCTTCGTTAGTTAAAAAAATCAACCCTTCTGAAGGTCTATCTAAACGGCCGATAGGAAATATACGGGTGGGATAATTAACGGCTTTGACAATATTACTTTGAATTTTACTCTCGGTGGTACAGGTAATACCCACTGGCTTATTATACGCTATGTACACGCGTTTTGGTTTTTCGCGCAGCGGTTTTCCATCTACTAAAACAGTATCGGTATCAGCCACTTTTACGCCCATTTCAGGCGTATTACCATTAACTGTTACACGACCTTGCTCAATATATTTATCGGCTTCACGGCGTGAACAAAAACCTGTTTCACTAATAAATTTATTTAAACGTTTTAATTCGGTCATGGCACTGAATGGTCCTAATTTTAAAGGCGACTAGTGTAAACCACACGCCATTATTTTTCGCCCCTAATTTAAACCTTTACGCATTAATTTTTGCAATTTTTGCTTGAGTTAACCTGCGCCAAACATATTCCAGCGGCCCTTGCTCATAATAGCGACAATATAAAGCTGTAAACAATAGCTGCACGCTAACTAGGCCAGTCGCGATTATCCAATAGTCTATTCGGTTAAAACTTAATACCCACTGCGGATACAACACTTTATAAAGCAACAGCTGCATAAGTGTTTGGCATATATATAAGGTAAAAGCTAAGCGCCCCGCCTGCTGAATAAGCTGGCCCACATGAGCACGGTTATTACAAAATTTAACGATGAGATGAATATAAAATACAGCCATGAATAACGCGGCAAAGGTATTTATAAACTCTTGTAGGGCGAACCCCGCTCCCCCAGTAAACTTTGACGCATAAAGCCTCATGCCTGAAAAAATAAAGGCGCCAGCTATACAAACAATAAGGTGCGGCTTAGTTAAACCTTTACTAAAAACCTCATTTTTATATAAATATATGCCAATCAGCATTAGCCCTACGCACAGCCACATGATCATGATAGGAACAGCTACCAGCATTAATATATTCATACCTAGGTTACTCAAAAAGTAATCGCTGTAATGCGGGCTATATAAATCGATATACTGTGCTGAATCACGATAAACGAGCTCATCTGGCGCACTAAAGAGCACCAACCCCGTGGCTACACAACCAATTAAAAGAAACTCCCCTGCCCTTTTTACAAGCAGTTGGTTATTACTTTGTAAATATTTTAGGGCAAACCAGCCAGATACACCGTACAAAAATAAAATGTCGCCAGCCCAAAGTAAAAAACCATGTACCAAACCAAAAATGATAAGCCAATGCAATCGCGCTTTTAAAGGCGCTGTTGATTTAACTTTTTGCCATTGAATATAAAGCCCTGCACCAAACAGTAAGCTAAACAGCGTTCTAAATCGGCCATCAACAAAAAAAATACTCACAGCATGGATAAGGGTGTCGCTAAAAGGCGGGGTAGATAAAGGAATATAGCTATAATCCATTAAGCCAAACGCATAGCCATTCATATACACTAAGCAAAGCACGGCAATGCCGCGAATAAAGTCCATATTATAATTTCGCATAATGAGCGGTTACTGTCCTTTAACTATTATTTTTATAATTATCTGCCCAATCTACGGCTTGATTATATAACCCTGGCAGCACATCACTTTTAACATTAAGTAATATAACGGCTTTTTCTAATGTCCACCAGCTACCTGTTTCGTACGCTTGTACTACATTTAAAATATAATATAGGGTGTTTTTTTCGTTTAATAATGCCGCTTTAATATCATCAGGAAAAGGTAATTTTTCGACTAATAAACTCATAGGTTGATCGAGTATGGCATCTAGTAACGAAAACAAGCCGGTTAAAAACGCCTCACCCGCCAACGATTTAGACACTTGCTTTGCTATTAGCTCACAAAAGCGTGCTCTAACTACACACACTTGCATTAATTCTGCTGGCTTTTTTCCCGCGGTGTGCGCGGTAACAATAAGACTTACAAACTTTTTTAAACGCTCATGCCCTAAATACACTAACGCCTGTTTAATAGATGATATTTCACTCTGAATAGGAAAAACACCGCTGTTAATTAGCCGCATAAGCTTATAAGCCAAGGCCGCATCGGCTTCAAATAACGCACTAATTTGCTTTATATCTGGGCTTGGTTTCATTACTTGCGCGTAAATAGCCACAACTAACGCATAGTTATAATCAATGTCTTGCTGTTCGTGCATTGTGGGCTTGGCAAAAAAGTAGCCTTGAAAGTAATCAAACCCCATTTTATGTGCTTGGTGATAATCGGCTTGGGTTTCTATTTTTTCTGCTAATATTTTTATTTTTTTATGCTGTTTTAGTTTTTCTACAATCTCGGCAATATCTGATAAAGGCGTTTGCGCAATATCAAACTTTACTAGCTTAATAAACTTTAAAAATCGCTCCCATTGCTCGTTATAAACAAAGTCATCTAATGCGAGTTTATAGTTTTTATGAAAAAGCTCTCTGCAAAGCTGATAGTTATCGTCGGTGGGTTCAATGGTTTCTAATAGCTCAATGACCACATCTTTGCAGGGTAAAAAGTCACATAAATTGTGCTTTAAAGAGTCTGGGCCTATATTTATCAGTGCCGTTTTACCAGAGGTGATGTGGCGTGTGCCTAAATTAAGCTGGTTTTCCATTATTAGGCGAGCAGTTGCTTGACCTTCTTCTATATCGGGAAAAAAGTTTTCAGCACTATTACGAAATAAAAGCTCGTAAGCAACTACATTTTGCTTACGATTGAATATTGCTTGCCTTGCAACAAATACAGACACATTACCTACTTCTTATTTATATACTCAAACTAAGTAATTAATAGCGTAAATAGGTATAAATGTCACTTCTACTGCGTTTAATTTTAATGATTTAGCAATACATGCTTGAAATATAATCAGCAGCGACCGTTTCCCACGAAAAACGTGCTCCTTTAGCATTAGCTGTAATGTTACTCCATTGCTTAGGGTTTTGCTGTTTTAGCGTAAGGGTTTCAGTTAAGCATGTCATTAATCCATCAACTTGTTCATTCAACGAGCCGCCAGAAAATGCAAAGCCATTGTTGTTATGGCTTACGGTGTCTTTTAAACCGCCAACACTGTGGACTAAACAAGGTTGCCCTGCGCGCATAGCAAGCATTTGACTAATTCCGCATGGCTCAAACGAGCTTGGCATTAAAAATAAATCCCCTAGCTCATATAGGCTATCGCCAATACCTTGCCCATAACCTTTTAAAAACAATAAGTTTGCATTGCGTGCCATGGCCTTGGTGAAAATGCTTTCAAGGGCTTTGTCACCAGAGCCTAAAATAATAAGACGACCATTAAAACGGTTAATTATTTCACACACGTTATCAAGCGCTAATGCATTACCGTATTGTTGGCAAAGTAATAACACCTTTTGCTCGGTCAGCCTGCCAACACTTGTTACGAGGGGCCCATCTATTGGCGTGTTTTTAAACTGCAGCATGCGCTGATGCGCCACATAGTAGCTCGTTTCAAGCTGCTCATGTTTTGCCATCCAGTTAAATAAAGTATGTTCAATACGCTCATACAAGAGCGATAAAGTAACCTGCTCAGGGTTTTTCTCAGGGTATTCACAGCCATTTAATATTCCCACCACCTTGCCTTGAGCCGATTGATTTTGTAAATCAAGCTCTAAGCCTTCTCCACCAAAAAAACCTTGCTGATAATTACTCGGCTTTAGTACCTCGGTACTGTAAGTAGGTGAGACTAAATGAACTTTATTTGCCAAATTTATAGCACTGCGCATAGGATTAAAACAGTGTGGGTAACGAGGGTCACACAAATGTTGCCCGTTATAACCTAACGAAGGAAACCAAGCCTCTAAACTCGAGTCGTCGTGTTTAAAAGGCCTGATCCCTTGCAGTGCTAAATTATGAACTGTATAGGCAATATGTAAATTAGCGAGGGTATCGTAGCGTTTATCAAATTTTAATAATACGGCGACACACGCGCTATGCCAATCGTGTAAATGCAGTGCTTGAGGGCGCGTTATTAAACCCTGAAGCAGCGCTTCACATAGAGCGGCACTAAATAATGCATATTTTGTTGCATCAGTAGCAAAAGGTCGCCCGGGTTCGTCATTGCAATACACCGAACCCGATTGGCTAAACAGTGGGTGCGAAATAACAAATTGATTAATGTGTGGGTTGTCATCACTTATTTTAAATAAAGATAATACCTGTGGCTGCGCTCTAAATATAACAGTGACATCAGCTATATATTCACGTTGCAGTTGCTCAAACCCATAATCAGGAATAACAACATCTACGCTCACGCCTTGTGCTGCTAGTGCTTTTGGGGCATCTCTGACTACATCTGCTACCCCGCCCACTTTAGCGTTTGGTAGAGCATCGTTTTCTGCGGCAACCATTAATACATGCATTTATTTACTACTTCCTTAACCTTTGTTATTCGCATCCGATTTTAAGCGAACTTTTTATTTTCGTGAGCTTGGCGTTCAAGCTTTTTAGCAAGTTCCGTGAGCATATCACGGGTGACTAATACGATGCCTTTTTTAGATACCCTAAAGCCATTTTCTTCATCGGCTTTTCTATCGTAGCCAATTTCAAGCCCTGCGGGTATTTCACAGCTTCGATCAATTATGGCTCGCTTAATTTTACAATGACGATTAATGAGAGCCCCGGGTAAAATAACCGATTGCTCTATTTCGCAAAATGAACGCACGTGCACGTTTGAAAACAGCAGTGATTTTCTAACCACTGAGCCCGATACAATACACCCTCCTGATACCGTTGAGTCTACCGCCATACCGCGTCTATCTTCATCATCAAAAATAAACTTAGCCGGTGGCAACTGCTCTTGATAGGTCCAAATAGGCCAGGTTGGATCGTATAAATCTAGCTGTGGCTCGGGCATTACCAATTCCATATTGGCCTCCCAAAACGAGTCTAACGTTCCTACATCGCGCCAATAAGGTTGCCCTTCTTGCATGGGATCTCTAAACGGAAACGCATACACACTGTGCTCTTCTATAATTGCCGGAATAATATCGTGCCCAAAGTCGCGGCCAGAACCTTCATTTTCAGCATCTTTTTTTAGCTGCTCAAATAAAAACTCAGTATTAAACACATAGTTGCCCATAGAGGCTAAGCAGGTACCTGGCTTACCAGGGACAGAGCTGGGGATCGAAGGTTTCTCATCAAAGCGACATACCCGATTTTTTTCATCAACAGTCATTACCCCAAAGGTATCTGCAGCCTCTTCAACAGGTACTTCAAGGCAACATACTGTCATGTCGGCGCCTTTTTGCACATGCTCGGCTAATAGAGCGCCGTAATCCATTCGATAAACGTGATCGCCTGACAAAATCATCACATATTTTGGCAGTTCGTGGCGAATAATATCCATGTTTTGAAAAACCGCATCGGCAGTCCCACAATACCACTCATCGCCATTACGCTGAGATGCGGGTAAAATTTCAACCGACTCCCCCAGCTCCTTTTTAAAATGGCCCCAGGCGCGATTAACATGACGAATCAAAGAGTGCGATTTGTACTGTGTGGCTATGCCTACACGCCTCACACCCGAATTGATACAATTTGATAATGGAAAATCGATAATACGGTGCTTACCGCCAAAATAAACAGCGGGCTTTGCGCGCCAATCTGTCAATTCGTGTAAGCGTGAGCCGCGTCCACCAGCCAGTATTAACGCGTACGTATCTCGGGTTAAGCTACTTATGTAACGATTTGCATAACTAGGCATAATACTCTCTCCGTTTAGTCTGTGCTCTTAGTGGCATGGCTCGTAGTTGCGTGTAAGTCTGTTTCACTAATAGTTAGGGGGGTTAGGTGCCAAATATCTTCACTGTATTGGCTTATGGTTCTATCGCTTGAAAATATGCCACTTGCGGCCGTATTTAAAATACTCATTTGCGTCCAATGCGTTTGGTCTTGATACGCAGCCTCTACCTGCTTTTGCGCTGCCACATAGCTTTCAAAGTCATGTGCAACCAACCACGGATCGTGAGGGCTTTTAATAGCATTAATAATGTCGTCAAATAAATTAGGCTCAAACAGGTTAAATTGCCCGCTTTCGAGTAACTGCATTACATGGCTTAGGTCGCTGTTTTGCTCTATTAAATGAGAAGGGTTATATCGCGATTTAATATCATCAATTTGATGAGCCTGCGCACCAAACAAAAAGAAGTTATCAGCGCCAACAGCGTCTCTAATTTCAATATTCGCCCCATCTAACGTACCAATAGTAAGCGCACCATTCATCATAAACTTCATGTTACCGGTGCCTGATGCTTCTTTACCTGCGGTCGATACTTGCTCTGATAAATCGGTTGCAGGGCAAATAGTTTCCATTGCGGTTACATTATAATTTGGTAAAAACGCAACTCGTAAATAAGGCGCTGCAAGTGGGTCTTTATTAATAACCTCAGCTACGTTATTAATTAACTTAATTATTTTTTTAGCCATGTAATAACCAGGGGCGGCTTTACCCCCTAGAAGCACACAACGTGGTACTAAGTTTGTGGTATCGCCTCGGCGTATACGGTCGTATAAATGAATAACATGAAGTACATTTAATAACTGGCGTTTGTATTCGTGAATACGTTTAACTTGTACGTCAAACATCATCTCTACATCAAAATCAACACCACAGCGCTCTTTCACTAAATCGACGAGACGTTGTTTGTTTTCGCGTTTAACATTTTGCCATTGCTGATGAAACGCGGTGTCGTCGAAGTAGCGGCGTAATTGGCTTATATCTGCAAAATCGCTAACCCATTTTGAGCCAATTTTTTCTGTAATTAAATGACTCAAGGCCGGGTTGCAGTGTGCTAACCAACGCCTTGGGGTAACCCCGTTGGTTTTATTATTAAACTTGTTAGGCCAAAGCTCATAAAAGGTTTTAAATAGCCCTTCTTTTAAAAGTTGGGTATGTAGTGCGGCCACACCATTTACCGAATAGCTGCCCACAATTGCTAAATAAGCCATGCGTATTTGCGGCACGTCGCCTTCTTCAATTAACGAAAGAGCACGCTGTTTACTTGCATCGCCTGGCCAATGCTGAGCCACTTGCGCTAAAAAGCGGGCGTTTATTTCATAAATAATTTCTAAAATTCGCGGCAATAGTTTTGCAAAAAGCGGCACTGACCATTTTTCTAAAGCCTCTGGCAATAGCGTGTGGTTAGTGTAAGCCATTGTGCTGGTTGTAATTTCCCACGCGTTATCCCAATCAAGCTCGTAGTCATCAACCAAAATGCGCATTAACTCTGCCACGGCAATACTTGGGTGCGTATCGTTTAATTGAAATACATGATGTGCAGCAAAGTCACTAAAGTCTTCGCCGTATTGTTCAACCCATTGCGATATGATATCTTGAATACTCGCTGATGATAAAAAGTACTGTTGGCGCAATCTAAGCTCTTTACCATTTTCACTGCTGTCATTTGGGTAAAGCACCATTGTGATTTGTTCTGCTAGGTTTTTTTGCGCTACCGCTTCTGAATAACTCCCCGCATTAAACTCGGTTAAGTTAAATTCGTCGGTCGCTTCTGATTTCCATAGCCTTAGCGTATTAACAATGTCGTTTTTATAACCAGGAATAGGCACATCATATGGCACAGCTAATACGTCGTGACAACCAACCCATTGGCGGTGTTCGCGCCCATGTTTGTCGGTATAACTTTGTACGTGCCCAAAAAACTTCACTCGTTGTGATTGCTCAGGCGCGGCAAGCTCCCACGGGTGCCCCTCACGAAGCCAGTTATCGGGTTGCTCAACTTGGTGGCCATTTTTTAATGATTGGTTAAACATACCGTATTCGTAGCGAATACCGTAACCAACCACGGGAAGCGCAAGGCTTGCACAACTATCTAAAAAGCAGGCAGCTAAACGCCCAAGGCCACCATTACCTAGCCCTGCATCGTGCTCTGCCTGGGCTACGGTTTCAATTGTGGTGCAATACTCTTGCAGTGCATTGGAGACTTGCTCGTCTAAGTCGAGATTTAAAATTGCATTACCAAGTGCTCTACCCATTAAAAATTCTAGCGATAGGTAAGCTGTTTTACGGCGTTTTTCTTGCTTGATTTGTTGTTTGGTTTCTCTGCAACGAGCAACCAGCCGATCTCTTATTGTCAGCGCAAGCGCATGATATAAATACAGTTGCGACTCACCCACTTTGTCACGCCCTAAACTGTAATAAAAGTGCCGAGTTAAATCATCTTTTAAAGTGCTTTCATCAATTACAGGGCCTTCTTGCCACCCTTTTACCACACACACATTTTCGTCTTGCTTAGACATGACCATCGTCCTCTAAATTTGCACTAAAAACCCAGCTGCTTTGTGCTGAAATTTCGACTATTACATCCTCTTTACTGCTTAGCGATGCGTTATGTACACTTGATAAAACCATCTCCCATTGCGCCGCGATAGGCGATGGGGGTAACTTACAAAAAACTGTTTTTTTACTCGCATTTAAAATGATTAATAAGGCGTATTTATTTTGCTTATCTAACAAGCTATACATTAAAAACTGGCGCTGTGGCTCGTGCCAATGCTCGTTGGTCATTTTTACGCCTTGCTCGGTAAACCATTTAACCGTAAAGCGCTCGTCAATATCTTCTGAAAACACACTGTGTTTAAACGCACTGTGACCACGTCTTATTTTTAGTGCATCGTCAATAAATCGGGTTAGTGAATGATTTTGTTGCGAGTCTTTCCATGCCAACCAACTGGTGCGGTTATTTTGACAATACGCATTATTATTGCCCCCTTGCGAGTGTCCCATCTCACTGCCTGAGGCAATCATAGGCACCCCTTTTGAGAGTATTAGCGTAAGTAAAAAGTTCTTTTGTTGCTGCAGCCTCAGGGCAATAATTTTGGCATCATTAGTAAATCCTTCAACACCACAATTGGTGGAGTGATTAGCGCTGTGGCCATCGCGATTTTGCTCGCCATTCGCTTCATTATGTTTATGCTCATAACTCACTAAATCGGCAAGCGTAAAACCATCATGGCTGGTAATAAAATTAATACTGTTTAGCGGCCCGCGCTGGCTGTGCTCAAAAATATCAAATGAGCCATGAATACGTTTTGCTACATTTGCAATAACGCCCTCTTCGCTTTGCCAAAATCGGCGTATGACATCTCTGTATTGGTCATTCCACTCTCGCCAAGGTGCAGCAAAAGCCCCCAGTTGATAACCTCCTGGCCCTATATCCCAGGGCTCACTAATAAGCTTTACACGACTTAATACAGGGTCTTGCTCAATGGCTTGAAAAAACGCATGGGCGCTATTAAAACCATGGGCATTTCGGCCTAAAATGGTGGCTAAATCAAACCTAAATCCGTCTACTCCCATTACTTGCACCCAATAACGTAAGCTATCAAGTACCAGCTTTAAAGTTTTAGGATGATCAATATTAATGGTGTTACCGCAGCCTGTATCGTTTATATACACCTGAGGCTTATCAGCCACCGTTCGGTAATAAGCTAGGTTATCTAGCCCTCTGAGAGATAAAATCGGCCCATCGGCGCCCGCTTCTGCGGTGTGGTTATAAACCACATCTAAAATAACCTCTATATCCGCTTTATGAAGCTCGCTAACCATGCGCTTAAATTCGTTAATGTCATCATCAACTAAGTAATCTTTATGCGGCGTAAAAAAGTTAAGTGTGTTGTAGCCCCAATAATTTTGCAGCCCTTTTGCTGTTAAAAACTGCTCACTTATAAAAGCATGTACAGGGAGTAGCTCTAGTGCGGTAACCCCTAAATTATGCAAATGCTCAATAAAGCTAGGGTGGCTTAAGCCTAAAAATTTGCCTTGTAAATTTTTAGGGATATTAGGGTGTCGGCACGTGGCGCCTTTTACATGGCACTCATAAATAACGGTATTAGACCAGCTATGGTTTGGCTTTTTATGTTTATAAGGCTGACTATTAATAACCCGTGATTTAGGTATATCAATGGCATTATTAACGGTGCTTTTCGTGCCAATAGGCATTTGCCCATAGTGGCGCTCACTCCATGTAAATTCGCCAAACAAGTCTTTTGCATAAGGGTCAATCAGCAATTTGTGCTCGTTAAACAGCAGACCTTTTTCAGGACTGTACTCCCCTTCTACGCGATAACCATATAATGCGCCTTCGGCTAAGGGCGCGACATGGGCTGTCCATATACCGCCTTCGTTGATATGCATGGTTACTTTTAATATTTCAGAGTGCCCACTTTTATCAAATAAGCACACATAAGCTTGTGTTGCTTTAGGTGCGTACAAGCTAAAGTTAACGCCGCCACTGCTAATAGTTGCGCCAAGTGGCTGTGGTTGCCCATGTGAAACCTCAAATCGATTACTCATCTTCAACCTTTTGTAAATAAATAGTCGTTAACCCGCCCATTGCAATTTTAATGCTGTGCGAAAAGCCATGAGCGCTTGCCTTAACACTACTAACCGTGGCGTTTTTGTTTGCTGTTACTTTAATACCTGAGCCAAAAAAAGCGTCATCATCGGTGTTTAAAATAACCTTATATTTACCCGCTGCGGGTACCCCAATTTCATACTCCTGATAAGAAACAGGCGTAAAGTTTGCCACTACTACAATAAAGTCGTGGGCATTTTTAGCATAACGTACAAAACTAAATATACTTTGCTCGTTATTGTTGTTATCTATCCATTCAAAACCCGCAGGGCTTGAGTCGAGTTCATACAGTGCAGGCGACTTTTTATAAACAGTATTAAGCGCTTGTACAGTGTTTTGTATACCGCGGTGGCTTTTATGCTCTAGCAAATGCCAATCAATAGAATGGTTGTGATCCCATTCTTTTCGCTGTGCTATTTCGCCGCCCATAAACAGCAGCTTTTTACCTGGGTGTGCCCACATAAATGCGTAATACGCACGTAGATTGGCAAATTTTTGCCAATCATCACCGGGCATTTTTTCAATTAATGAGCCTTTACCATGTACAACTTCGTCATGACTTAGCGGTAAAATGTAATTTTCACTAAATGCGTACACCATAGAAAACGTCATTTCGTGATGATGATGCTGCCTATAAAGCGGGTCATGTTGCATGTAATGAAGGCTGTCGTTCATCCACCCCATATTCCATTTGTAGCCAAAACCTAAGCCATTGTGATCAACACTTTGAGTGACTCCCGGCCACGCGGTCGACTCTTCAGCCACCATCATAATGCCCTGATTATTTTTATAACTACGCAAATTTACCTGCTTTAAGCACTCAATAGCGCCTAGGTTTTCTCGCCCACCATAACAATTGGCAACCCATTCACCTTCTTTGCGGCTGTAATCTAAATAAAGCATTGAAGCCACCGCATCTACGCGCAGTCCATCAAGGCCAAATTGCTCTAGCCAATACATCGCATTAGAGATTAAAAAGCTTTTAACCTCCGGGCGGTCGTAATTATAAATATAGGTATTCCAATCAGGATGAAAGCCTTGTCGAATATCGGCATGCTCAAATAAATGCGTGCCGTCAAAGTGGTGTAAACCATGCGGATCACTAGGAAAATGCCCAGGCACCCAATCAAGTAGCACGCCTAAGTTTGCTTTGTGACACTGCTGAACAAAGTATTTAAAACTGCTGTAATCACCAAAGCGACTAGTTGGTGCAAATAAACCCACCGGCTGGTAACCCCAAGAGCCATCAAACGGGTATTCACTTATTGGCATTAATTGAATATGCGTAAAGCCCATTTCAAGCGTGTAATTAACCAGTTTGTCGGCAAGTTCGCTATAGCTTAAATAGCGGTTTTCTTCAGCCCTTTGCCATGAACCCAAGTGCACTTCGTAAATACTTATGGGCGCGTCTATATGGTTACGCTTTTGGCGATTTTTAAGCTCGCTATCACTGAGCGAAATAGGCGTTGCTTGCTGTTGTAACACACTGGCCGTACCCGGAGCTTGCTGCATTTTAAAGGCAAACGGATCTGCTTTTTCAAGCACATCGCCTTGCTGTGTCACAATAGAAAATTTATAACAGGTATCGGGCTGAAGCCCTGCGATAAAAAGCTCCCATACACCACACGCAGGATGAAAACGCATATAATGACGATTAGCTTGCCAAAGGTTAAATTCGCCAATAACAGATACACTGGCTGCATTAGGCGCCCACACACCAAAACGCACTCCATCAACCCCTTGTTGATTAATAAAGTGTGCGCCTAAATGTTTATATGCATGCTCTAAACTGCCTTCGTTAAATAAATACATTGCATCTGTATCTAGGCTGCTTGCAAAGCTATATTCATCGTAAAAACATAATGCTGAGTTTGCATATTCAACGTTGCACTTATAAGGTTGCGTTGGCATTTCGTTGCTTGTTGCAATAAATAAATCGCTACTGTTATAACGCTTAGCAATAACTTGTTTATCATTAATAATAATATTTACATTTTTAGCTGCGGGTAAATACACGCGTATTTCGTAGCCATTTTTATAAGCATGTGCCCCTAAAAAACTAAAAGGGTCTTTAAATCTGCCGCCTTGAAGTGCAGTTACCTGTGCGTCGTAATGGGTCTGTAATGAATCCTTTGGTGCGGTACTACTCATATCCTTTCCTTATTGAATTAACTGCAGCCAAGGTACTGGCATTATTTTTAAAAATAGCGTTGCTTGAATGAGTTAAAACACGGCGCCAATTTGGGTATTCGGTATTAGTACCGGGTATATTCACCGGATACGTTTGTTTATCTAAATCATCAAGCTGAAGTGCAAATAAACGGGTCTCACTGCGTGCAAGTGCTTTGGCAAGTTCACCGTAAACACACATAGCATCGCTAGTTTCGCTAAGTTGCTCTGCGCTATGTAACTGTATAAAACGCAGTAATCGTTGTTTTTCTTGTTGTCGTTCGTGCAATTGCTGTTGGTACTGCTGATCATCAATAAGCTGATACTGGCGTTTAATATCTAAATCATCTGTTTGCCACCAGCCGCAAAATGGCGGTACGTCATGATTCGCTATCATAATTAAACAATGCTTAGGTAATTCTTGTAACGGTAAAAACTCACCATCATGTTGTTTTTCAAAATAAAATAAGCTATTTGAATAAATACCACTTACAGCAAGTGCGTGTTTTACCTCGGGCGGGACTATGCCTAAGTCTTCACCTATTACTATGCACTGATTAAGGTGAGACTCTATTTTTAAAATAGCCAATAAGTGCTCGAAAGGGTAATAAACATAACAGCCATCTTGTGTATGGTTATTTTCAAAGCACCACCATAAGCGCCTTAGTGCCATAACATGATCAATGCGCAAACCGCCAACGCCTTGCATGTTTGCGCGAATAAGTGAGCGATAAAAGGCAAAGTGATCATTTTTTAATTGTTGCGGGTTAAGCGCTGGCAGCCCCCAATTTTGCCCCGCTTGCGCCCAAGGGTCTGGCGGCGCGCCAACATTGGCATTATCACTAAAAAGGGATTGCTGAGATTGATACTCAACGCCATCACCTGCACAACCAACAGCAAGGTCATTAATTAAACCTATTGCCATGCCTTTATTTAAACAGTGCTGCTGACAATGGCTTAATTGTAATTTAGCCTGCCATTGTAAGTAGTAATCAAAGGTAGGATTGGCTGAATTTAGCGTAGTTAGGGTCTGGGCGTTTTGTTTGCAAAACTGGGCAAACTCATCGCGTCGTGAAGCGCTGGCATGTGCTTCAAAATGACTAAATAGCGCTTTAAATAATTCATATTTAACTGCGCTTACTTTTTCATAATTTATAAACTGTTCATTGCTGTTAAAAAGCGCTTTTACCTCATCACTGTGTAACAAAGCATCTAATTGTGGATTGTTTTTAGCATCAGCTGATAGTCCAATACAAATGTACAAAGGATTTAATAACGCACGGCTATTAGGGCTATAGGGACTGGCTCGCTCACTCTGCTGTGCAAACAGCAAATGTAATGGGTTGAGTAATATGTAGTCCATGTGCTGCTGCGCACATAAATCACATAGCTCTAGTAAATCATTAAAATCCCCTATACCTAAGCCCGCTTTGTTTTTAACTGTGTACAACTGCAGCGAAAGTCCAGTGCGCTTAGTATCATCTACTTGAAAAACTTTTTCTGGGGTGGCCCACAATTGAACCTCTTTGCTCTGCTCCCCTACACTAACCAGCGCCTGATGATAACCTACCGGAATAGCTCCTAAAGGCACTGCTACTTCAATATAACGCACGCCATGTACATAGTAATCGCCCGTAATAGCCAAATTATGTAAGTTAGCACGCTCATAGGTTACGTTTAACTTTGGCAACGTTATCGCAACAGGTAAATCACGTTGACGCTCATCTATGCGAATATAAAAAAGGTTATCAGTTAAATTCACTAAGCTGGTATCGGGTGCTAACTCTAACCAAGGCGCAACATCTAATTGATAATTAAGCTGTGCTATTTGGTGTTCATCTTCGGTATTTACACCACAACATTGTAAGGCACGTTTGCGCGTGTCTTCGCTAAATATAACCTGCTCGCCCGTGTATTTAGTAAACTCATAACCGATACCGTGCAGATAAAACAACTGCGAAAGTGCGTCCATTTACTCGCCTTAATTTATGCGTTGAGTGTTCACTATGCTATTTTCTGTGCCAAATGTATTAGGTAGGTAGTCATCTGCTTGGTGGTCGTTATCCCAAATGTCACCATTAATTAAATAACGAAAATGAAACTGCTGATCAACTGGCAAGCGTTGCTTACATTTAAATACCCCTTCTTTTTTATTAAGCTTCATAGGCACCGGCTGCCAATCGGTAAATTCGCCAAGTAAACTTACTTGCTCTGCATCAGGGTGGGTAAACTCAAAGGTAACTTCAGCTTCATTTTTTGTTTTGAAAAAACGTTTATTCAACATAGTAGGCTCCAACTAAACCAAAATGGGTACTTAATCTTTGCCACAGGGCCGATACAACACTTCAAAGGGCGATGTGGGGTGCATTTAAACATCATTAAACGCGGGTAATTTAAACAAATTTTTATTTACGCATTATTACAGTGCAAAAAAGTTTTTAGCTGCACATATAAGGTGCGATTACGATAAAAATTTTCGCTTATTAATGACAAACTAATGTACAGCAAGTATTAAACCAACTTAATCATTTTTCATTATTAATATATTGAGCAAAAAATCGTATAAAGGTTCACACTGACCTATAAAATTCTTTCGTTATCAGTGTGCTTAAGTAATAATACACAGCATCTTACGTCTCTGAAATACCAAAAATTTCATGTTGAAAAAAAGCATTTTATTTACTACGGTAATTGTATTTATTGCACTTGCCTCCTTTGTAAGCCTTTCTATACATACCCTTTATAGTAAAAAGCAATTATCAGTAGACCCTAAATTAAAAGAAATTTCAGGCATTGAGTTTGATAAAAAAAAGCGTTTGTGGGCGATTAATGATGGCGGTGACGACCCAAAACTTTATCGCCTGGGCGAAGATGGCGCTATTGAAAAAGAAATCCTTGTTACGAATGCTAAAAATATAGACTGGGAAGACATGACGCAAAATAAATTTGGTCATTTTTTCTTAGGTGATTTTGGCAATAATAAAAACGACAGAAAGTGGTTAACTATCTATAAAATAGAAAACCCAATAGATATAAAAACAGAGACTACCGAAGCCGAAATTATTAAGTTTACCTATCCTGAAATGGACGGCACTCCCATTACGCCTAACAAACGCAACTTTGATTTAGAAGCCTTTGTAGAATACAAACGCCATTTATATTTATTTACCAAAAATAGAACCGAACCTTTCGATGGCATAACCAATGTTTATAAAGTGGGCGATCATGCAGCCAATTTTGATGCTCAGTTAATTGATTCATTTAAAACATGCACAACTTTAGAAAAACTCTGTTGGATTACATCCGCTGCTCTTAGCCCTGACAGGACTAAACTTGTGTTACTTGATTCTACAAGTATTTGGCTGTTCGAAAACTTTAAAGGCGACAAGTTTTTTTCTGGTGATGTGTCTCGAATCGATTTAGGTATTGTTACGCAAAAAGAAGCGATCACCTTTTATGATGATAATACGCTTATTTTTACCGATGAAGAATTTAAAGGGCTGGTAGGAGGAAATGCTTACGTTATTAAATTAAACGAAGCACAAAAAACCGTTATCAGACAAGCGCCAAAGGCTGCTGTAAATAAATAGCTATACAATATTTACACAAAATTTTGCTATACACGTGGGCTTTAATGAAACGCTGCTCACGCTATTAATTTAATGCGTTGTTATTAAATGAGTGCAGCGCTTTTTCTACATCAACTCCCAAAATAATAACACCAATATGATCGCCCTTGGCATTTTTTATCGGTAAACTTAATTGCACCTGAAAATGATGTGTTGAGGCATCATATTCAACACTGTCAAAGCGATACGCTAAAGACTGCTGGTATACGAGGCTAAATTTATTCTCATCCCCTTGCCAATAATCGCTGGTGATTTTGCTTATAGCCACATTTTTACCTTGCTTATCTGTCACTATAATTTCGGTAATTATGCCTTTGAACTGCCTTTGCCATTGTTTTAAATATAATGAAGCATCAGTAAATAGCATATTTTTAGCTAAATCATGTTGATGTGTTTTAACTTCTTTTATCCAATGATCGTCAGCGAGTTTAAGCGCTTTGTTAGTCAGCTTTATATGGTTACTTTGCGCTGCGGCATCGGTAATTATGGGCTGTGAAATTAACGCCTTTATTGGCTCTAACAATGTATTTAATATTTGTACTTGTTCGCCCTGTGATAAATAAAACGGTGCAGGGGCACATTGAGGAATCGTTTCATCGAATTTTTCTAAAAAAGAAGGGTGCGAATTAATAAGCTTATTAGCAGCAAAAACCCCTAGAGGCACATAACGATAAAATGAGCGCGGATAGGCAGATGCGTCAATACCTAAGTGATCGGCAGCATTATTAAAATCATCTAAATCAAGTAATACTTTGTCTACTCTATGATGGTGAAGTACGTTTACTATTTCTTCTAGCGAGTTCACTTCAACTAACGAGGTAATATTTTGCGTTTTAAACCAATTAGCCTGATAACTGCCATGGACCACGCCATAACGTAATTTTTTCGGGTCTTTATTAACGCTATCGGGATGAGTAAACCAGTACCAATTTTCTAGGTAAATAGGTGATGACAACTTACCATACTGGCTCATCTCAGAGGTTAAATGCGTTGTAAAATACCCATCCAACCTATCTTGTTTTACCTCGCGACGAGCCCTCAGCCAAGGTAACGATTGCAACTCAAATGGCATATCCATATTGTGTAAAATGCATTGCACTTGGTTAACCGCATTATCTGGTGTTGTAAGCGATACATTGGTACCAAATTTTAAGGGTTCAGTTAAAGTTAAAAGTGCAAAAAATAACGTTGTGGGCATAATCCATTGCTAAATAATTGTGTTAATTACAATTAGTATAGTAAGGCTTTGCCAAAATATCTAACTTCGATAAAATTAAATATTAAGTTAAATCAATAGGTAACCATTCGCTTCAGTAACACTTAACTTTAACGCTTAAATTTTGTTTCTAAAATCACTGACGATGTTGTGCGCTCTACCCCATCTAAATTACCTATATCATCAAGTAAATGGCTTAGCTTTTCTAAGTTTTGCGCTTGCACTACAGCAATTAAATCGAACTCCCCACTTATGGCATAAAGCTGGGAAATAGCATCAATCTGTTTAAGTTCTAAATTGGTTTTAGTGGTGAGTTTTTGCATCACCTTTATAGATACATGAGCCGAGACCATACTGGTCAAATAGTCTTCACCGTAATCTACGCTATAGCCTTTTATAACTCCTGTTTCTTCAAGTTTTAACATACGGCTTTGCACGGTAGAGCGCGATAAATTAAGCATGCGTGCCAAGTCAGAAATACTGGCTCTTGCATTGGTTTTTAAAATTGAAAGTAGCTTTTCGTCTTGTGGAGTTATCATATTGCTTATTAATTTCGTTATTTTGACTTTTATTGTAATCATTTTTCACAAAATAGCACTGCAAATTTAACCTACAACCTTCGATAATAGTGCTTAATAACAAAAATTACCTAGCTGAGAAAACGCTAACGTTTTTATTTTGCTAATCTTTATTCAATATTCACAATTTTTAGGTGTACATAATGCAAGTAACAAGAGACTTATTTAACGATGTAATGGTGCCAAACTACAATCCGTCGGCAGTTATTCCAGTGCGCGGCGAAGGCTCACGTGTGTGGGATCAAAATAACAATGAGTTTATTGATTTTGCAGGCGGTATTGCCGTTAATTGTTTAGGCCACTGTCACCCAGCGCTTGTATCTGCTTTAAAAGAGCAAGGCGAAAAAATTTGGCACTTATCAAATGTAATGACTAACGAACCTGCCCTGCGTTTAGCACAAAAAATGGTTGAAGCGACATTTGCAGATAAAGTGTATTTTGCAAACTCAGGCGCAGAAGCCAACGAAGCGGCTCTTAAGCTTGCTCGTCGTTTTGCACTTGACGAACACAGCGAAGAAAAATCGCAAATTATTGCCTTTAATAAAGGGTTTCACGGCCGTACATTTTTTACAGTAACGGTGGGCGGACAAGCTGCTTACTCTGATGGCTTTGGCCCTAAACCTGGCGACATTATGCATTGTGATTATAACGATATTGCAGCATTTGAAGCACTCATCAGTGATAAAACATGTGCCGTAATGATGGAGCCACTACAAGGTGAAGGCGGCATTATTTCACCAACAGATGAATTTGCTAAAAAAGTACGCGAGTTATGTACCAAGCACAATGCACTGCTAATTTTTGATGAAGTACAAACAGGCGTTGGCCGCACTGGCGATTTATACGCTTACGAAGGTTTAGGTGTAGTGCCCGATATTTTAACGACAGCTAAAGCTTTAGGCGGTGGTTTTCCTATTGGCGCTATGATCACTCGTACTCATATCGCAGAGCACTTAAAAGTTGGTACGCACGGCTCTACGTACGGTGGTAACCCACTAGCTTGTGCAGTAGCAGAAGCTGCATTTGACACCGTAAACACACCGGATGTACTCAACGGCGTTAAAGAGCGTGAACAACTATTTCGCGATGGCTTAAGTGCAATTAACGAAAAATACAACGTATTTAGCGAAGTACGTGGTAAAGGTTTACTTATTGGTGCGGTATTAAACGATAAATTTGAAGGCCGCGCACGTGACTTTTTAGTTGCCAGTGCTAACAATGGTTTAATGAACCTTGTTGCAGGCATGAATGTTATTCGTTTTACCCCTTCTTTAGTTATTCCATTTGAAGATATTAAAGAAGGCCTAGCACGCTTTGAAAAAGCAGTAAGCGACGTAGTAAACGGCTAATTTAATTAAGCGCGCCTTAGGGCGCGCTGTTGGAGCAAGTAATAAATGCAAGTATTACGTCCTATTACCACTGAAGACTTTGCTGCACTTAAGCAAATTGCGATTGAATCGGGCCATGGGTTTACCTCACTTCCGGTGGACGATCAGCAATTAAAAGACAAAATAGACCGCGCCGAAAAAAGCTTTGCTAAAAATATCAATCAGCCGTTAGATGAAAGCTACCTATTTGTTTTAGAAGACAGTGAAACAAGTGAGGTTATTGGAACAACCGCCATAGAAGCCGCTGTTGGCTTATCGGTGCCGCTTTATCATTACCATTTAGGTAAAACAGTACACCACTCGCCTACACTTAATGTTTATAACACCGTTGATATTTTAAGCATGTGTAACGATTACACCGGATGCTCTGAAATATGTACTTTGTTTTTGCGCGAAAACAGCCGTAAAGGCTTAACCGGGCGCTTTTTATCACGCTCACGCTTTTTATTTATGGCGCAGCACAGCGAACGCTTTGCCGATACCGTGATTGCTGAAATGCGCGGCGTAAGTGACGAAGATGGTCATTCACCGTTTTGGCAGTGGCTGCAAGAGCACTTTTTTAGTATTGAGTTTCCCAAGGCCGATCATTTAGTGGGGCTTGGCGATAAAGTGTTTATTAGTGAGTTAATGCCTAAATACCCTATTTACGTCAATCTACTCAGTAAAAAAGCCCAAGCAGTGATTGGCAACGTGCATGAAAAAACTAAACCCGCACTTAAACTGCTCGAAAAAGAAGGCTTTGAGCACCGTGGCTACGTTGATTTGTTTGATGCAGGCCCAACGGTAGAAGCCAAGCTTGGTAATATTCGCAGTATTCGTGAATCTCAAGTTTGCCCTATTACTATTGGCGAGCTGGAACATATTAGCCAGCACAGCTCAGATACTTTAGCCGTTTGCAATCAGGGTGTAAGTGGGTTTAGAGCAACCTTTACCCAGCACGCCCACTATAACCACGCTAAACACACATTAGTAATAAGCCAAGAAGTGGCTGATGCCCTTAATTTATCCCAAGGAGATGCAGCGCGTTTTTTCCGCCTGTAAAACAAATATGAACACACACCTTATAAATAACCAATGGCATTCAGGCCAAGGCCCCGCTTTTAGCTCTGTTAATCCGAGTAACGGCAAAGTTGTATGGCAAGGTAATGGCGCAACAGCTGAGCAAGTAGATGCTGCAATCAATGCAGCTAGAGCCGCACAAGTACAATGGGCAGATACGCCTATTGAGTCGCGTATAACCATACTTGAAAACTTTGTAGCACAATTAAAAGAGCACAGCGAAGAATTTGCAGCCATTATAGCGCGCGAAACCGGCAAGCCTCTTTGGGAAACACGCACAGAAGTAGGCGCTATGACAGGTAAAGTGGCCATTTCGATTAAAGCGTACAACGAGCGTACCGGCACCACTGAAAACCCAATGCCGGGTGCTAAAGCCTTTATACGCCATAAACCACACGGCGTTGTGGCTATATTTGGCCCGTATAACTTTCCTGGGCATTTACCTAATGGCCATATTGTACCGGCTATTTTAGCGGGTAACACCGTGGTATTTAAACCGTCTGAGCTAACCCCTCACGTTGCTGAATTTACTTTATCACTTTGGTTAAAAGCAGGCTTACCAGCAGGTGTTATTAACCTAGTGCAAGGTGAAGTAGAAACAGGTAAAGCTCTTGCTTCGCATCAAAACATAGACGGCTTATTTTTTACCGGCAGCTCAAACACCGGCCATTTATTACATAAACAGTTTGCAGGCCACCCAGGTAAAATATTAGCGCTTGAAATGGGCGGTAATAACCCATTAATCGTTAAAAATGTAGCCGATGTAAGCGCTGCAGTGCACGATATTATTCAATCGGGCTTTATTACTTCTGGCCAGCGCTGTACCTGTGCACGCCGCGTGTTTATTGAAAAATCGCTCAATGGCGATGCTATTTTAGCAAAACTGATTAGCGCAACTAAAAACATTGTTGTTGATGACAGCTTTGCAAGCGATCAACCATTTATGGGTGCCATGATCAGCGAAAAAGCCGCCTTAGGCATGGTTGCAGCGCAAAAAGAATTAGTTGCAAGTGGTGGCGAAATACTTGTTGAGCTTAAGCAGCTCAAAGCAGGCACTGGGTTTGTAAGCCCAGGTATTATTGATGTAACTAACATTACCAACATGGCCGATGAAGAACACTTTGGCCCGCTTATAAAAGTGTATCGCTACAACGACTTTGACAGCGCAATAGCAGAGGCTAATAACACCAGCTTTGGTCTATCAGCAGGCTTACTTGGCGATAACGAAGATGATTACAGCCACTTTTTAAAACGCATTCGTGCCGGCATTGTCAATTGGAACCGCCCTATTACGGGTGCCTCTAGTGCAGCACCGTTTGGTGGCATAGGCGCAAGTGGTAACCACAGAGCAAGTGCGTATTATGCCGCTGATTATTGTGCCTACCCTGTAGCATCAGTTGAGGCCGATAAGGTAAACCTGCCACAAACTTTAGCGCCAGGCTTAGTAATTGAATAAGTGAATAACCCAATTTAAGGATTTAACATGCACACTAACGTAAATACATTATTTGAAAACCTATGGGATAACTATTTAGCCGTTACCCCCTCGGCAGATAAAATTCATGATTTATTAGGCTCAACGCAAAAAGATGACATTATTAACGACCATATTGCGCTGCGGACCTTTAATATTGAAAAAGTAGGCCTAGAAAAACTAGCCGCGCACTTTTTAGCACTTGGTTATACAGAGTGTGGTGAATACCACTTTGAAGCTAAAAAGCTCTATGCTAAACACTACGAGCATAGCGACCCTAAGCAACCTAAAGTATTTATTTCTGAGCTATTAGTTGAAAAATGTTCACCAGAGTTACAAGCCATTGTGACAGATATGGTAGAGCAAATAGATGAAAACGCAGTAACTGCCGATAACTTTTTATACTCAGGCACACATTGGCAAGTAAGTAGCGATACTTACAAGCAGTTACTCGCTGAAAGTGAGTACGCAGCGTGGATGTCGGCATGGGGCTATCGTGCAAACCACTTTACTGTAAATATTAATATGCTTGCTAAGTTTGACAATATTCAGGATGTTAACCAAGCACTTAAAGACGCAGGCTTCGCCCTAAATACATCAGGCGGCGAAGTAAAAGGCTCACCAGAGGTATTATTAGAGCAATCATCAACCCTTGCAGATGAGTATGCTGTCACCTTTAGCGACGGCGAACTGCGCATCCCTAGCTGTTTTTATGAGTTTGCCATTAGATACCCTAAAGCCGATGGCGAGCTTTACACGGGGTTTGTTGCAGCCTCTGCTGATAAAATCTTTGAAAGCACTAACGCGCGCTAAAAATAAAACATGCCTTAATGTTTTAACTTAAAAAAAGCCCGTTTGGGCTTTTTTTTATGACAAAAATATTTAGAACATTTACACTAAGTTTTATGCCTGTATTTACTAAATTTTTGATTATCTTGCATGTACTGCTTATATCATCATTGAGCCATGCAAATGAACCACTTACATTACTCTCTAGAGCGAATGCGTCTACTGATGGCTTTTTAAACTCAGATAAAACGTTCGAAAGCCTGCTCAATCATACAATTAATACTAAATTGCAGTGGACCAACCAAGCTCGTTTAATCAAGCGGCTTATGGGTAATGAAGCAGTATGCAGCTACGATATAATAAAAACGCCCGAGCGTGAAAAACATATTTTGTTCTCAAATATACCAACTACTATTTACGAGCAACGAAAAATATACGCATTTAAACGCACCTTACAAAACTTTCCTGAACGAGTCTCTGTTGCTCAACTACTAGAAAAAGACTTTACCCTTGCCGTAGACTCAGGAACGAGTTATCAAAAACTTGAGCCTGTTTTAACAAAGTATAATGAGCAAATTGCAGCAATAAGCTCAGAAGATACCAGCTCTCAACTACCTCAACTTCTCATCCATAATAGAATAGACATGATTGTCGATTACGAGGTTAACGTACTTGGTGCACTCACCAGTGAGCAACTAAAACAAATAGATAGTCGTGAAATAGCTGAATTTCCAGAATTTGTTAATGGCTACTTTGCATGTAGTAAGTCAGAGCTTGGCGAAAAAGTAATAAAAACCATCAATATTTTAATGAACACCCCCGAAATTTACGAGCGCTTACAAAAAAGTTTACAACAAGCCTATAGTGCTGATACATCCAGCGCTATGATGCTTGCTTACTCTCAAGAGCACGTATACTTAACATCTGATGAGTAAAATCAATCGTCAAGATAAACTCAACAAATCAATATAAGCCACTGATTTTAATAACAAATAAATTATTTTGAATTTATTTAAAATTTTTATTGCGCTGGATAAAAACCTACATTATTATCTCGCCGCTTCTTGATGATAGCCAATCCGAGTACATTACAAACCCCGTTTGTAGCAAGGCGATAGAGCAACTATCCAAGAGTGAATTTGACTGTGCGTTTGCACTATTGATCTCACTCAACTGACTCGTGGATACACCATACCCGAGCAGTTGCTTAATTGACTCGGAAAATAAAATGGCTTTATCAACACAACAACAAGACACCGTAACTAAAGTACCTGCAGCAGCGGTTGCTGCAAATCAAGCAATTGATTGCGCGCAACCGAGTATTGCCCACATTGAACAACTTGCTTCACAATTTGGCGCACCTCTAATGGTGCTTGACTGCGACGCTATACGCCGTCAATACCGTGCACTTAAACATGCACTGCCTGGCGTTGTGTTACATTTTGCTTTAAAGCCTTTACCGCATGCTGCTGTTGTGCGCACTTTGTTAGATGAAGGCGCAAGCTTTGATTTAGCAACCAGTGGCGAAGTTGACTTAGTAGCAAGCCAAGGCGTACCTAGCGAGCGTACAATTCACACGCACCCAATAAAGCGCGACAGTGACATTCGCGACGCACTTGCCTACGGCTGTACAGTGTTTGTGGTGGATAACATTAACGAGCTTGAAAAATTTATTGCCTATAAAGATCAAGCCGAAATTTTAGTGCGTTTAAGCTTTCGTAATAAAGATGCATTTGCTGATTTGTCTAAAAAGTTTGGCTGCAGCCCAGAGGCGGCAATCGACATTATTAGCCTTGCCCAGCAACTTGGTATTCGTATTAAAGGGTTATCGTTTCATGTTGGCTCGCAATCACCTAACCCAACTAAATACGTTGAAGCGATAAATGCATCTGCAAAAGTGGTTAAACAGGTGGCTGAGTTAGGCTTACCAGCACTTAGTACAATCGATATTGGTGGTGGGTTTCCTGTGCCGTACAGCGCAGATGTGCTACCAATTGATGTATTTTGTGCGCCTATTAATATCGCGTTGGCACAATTACCAGAAACAATGCAAATTATTGCTGAACCTGGCCGTTTTATTGTAGCAAGTAGTGTAACCAGTGTTGCCTCTGTAATGGGACAAGCAACGCGCGAAGGTAAAACATGGTACTACTTAGATGATGGCGTTTATGGCTCTTTTAGCGGTTTAATGTTTGATGAGGCAGCCTACCCTATCGATAGTGCAAAACAAGATGGCGAGCGTTTTGAGTCGGTACTTGCAGGCCCAACATGCGACAGTATAGATGTAATAAGTGATTCAATTATGCTGCCAAAACTAAACAATGGCGATTTAATTATTAGCCGTATGATGGGTGCCTACACACTTGCTACAGCAACCGACTTTAACTTTTTTAAACGTGCTGAGGTCGTTGTATTAAACGAGCAAATGCACAGCCAAGTATTAACAGGTTAAGAAAATAAGTTCCTCGCTATAGGTACGCTGGCTTGTACCTATACATTTCAACGCAGTTGCTCATTCCAACTGCGTTTTTTTATTGCGTTAAATAACTGGGGCTTGTTTACCTTTTTACTCAACAGAGCAGGCTCTAATAAAAGCAACCTGCGCTACTTATTACAAAAATAATGGTTTATAGTCGTTTTCTAACTGTTCAAACGATAAGTCGCCTATAAATCTGCCAAAGCTTAGCCACGTTGCTAAACCTCGTAAATCTTTAAAATGTGGTGGTACAAATTTTGGACTTTCTATTACACCTAAACTATGTAATTGCGATATAAGTCTAAAATCATCAATCGATATTTTTCCGACCAACAATAATGGCAGCTGATCAATGCGCCCAAGCTGTATAGCAACACGAATTAAGTTATATACCAGCACAAATCCTTTAATGTAAGCAATATCCTTAGTAAAAGGTAAGCCTGTTGCCGTACTGCCTCTAAATACACGTTGTGCTAACGTATAGCTTTCATCTTTTGAAAGCCCTTGCGCTAAGTAGTCACGGTATATATCAACAAACTCTGCACCATCAATCACTTTAGTAACTGCTTGAATACGATTTACTAACTTTGATAAACGCCTAGGTGTTGATTTAAGGGTAATTATTTCGGTTAAAACAGCTAAGCCTTCTTGAGTCACTGTTGAGCTTGGCGTCCCTTTACTTAAACAGGTTAAATAAGGCTGAGCTAGCCCGTTTTGCGTTGTACCTACGTGTATCCACCCTTCGTGCACTTCTAAAATATCGAGCTCACGCTGTGAGAATTTAACATCTTGATTTAGCTTAATGTTATTTGCACCTGCAGCAGCATCACTAACAATCCCATCGCTGAGCATAACCTCTACATTAATACCCGCCATACTACTATTTACTTGCTCAGATAAAATACGCACGGCATCACTTGCATTAATATTTTTAGGATCATCAGGCAAAATATCGGCTATTAATAAGTTTTGCAGTGGCTTTTCTAGCATATTGGCAAGTTCGAACAGTGAAGGTTCACCCGCATGAAATAAATCTTTTGGGTGACCAAAAAGCTCTACCGACAAATCATGAAACTCAGGCGTTCCTCTATACTCAAGCATACTGAGCACCGTTTTATACTCACTACACATTTTACCCATGTATTGAGAAATAGGATTTAGCTGACCTAGCTGGTTAATAATATTGCGGTGCAAGTTAGAAAACGCTTGGCGTAATTCGCTGGGGACAAATCCTAAATCTCGTTGCTGGTAATAGGCGCTATCGATTAGCGGATTTTTTTGGCACTTTTGTCTAAAAAACGTCTCTTTGATTTGTTTATCCCAGCTAATGGCATCGAGTATTCTAATGGGTGTTTGTAAAGCAATTAATTGCTCTGACAGTTCGCGAGTTTTAAGGAGTAAAGCCTTGTCTATCATGGTGTAAGCTCAACAAAAAATGAGGCTTGAGCATAAGATAAAACCAGTTAATAGCAAGATTATTTTAGCGCTTATTAGGCATTGTTTTTACGGTGATCGACCCTCATATATAAAACGTAATAGCTTTAAACAATAAAGGGTTAATGATGAAAAACGAACTCGATAACAAGCAGATCCTCTCTGTATACGAACGTATTCAGCAGCGCGGTAAACAAAATGATATTGGTAAACATTATCAAGGTGTTACGGCTTACTCTGACATTGACGGCTACACTATTTACTTAGAAGGTAGCGGCGTATTGTTACGCTTTGGGTTTCATAATGCTTATCACCTAGATTATGAGCATGACAAACATAAAGACGACTTTTTAAAAAAACTATACAACATTGCTAATGAGGAATAATGCAGCCAAGACGCATTCGTAAACGCACCACAAACAAGCAAACCACCTCGTTTATAAACCAGGTAATCACTGAGCTGCAAGCGCACCCAGAAAAGCTGGAGATAATCCGTCGAAACCTAAACGAATACCGCGAACAGACTCACCTTAAACGCGGTTTTTTGCTGGCTATTGAACGCTTTGACTGGGTGTTTGAGGCCAGTAACGATGTTAATTTTATATGCCAACAAATCTTAGCCGATGATTACATAGGTAATCGCCTTAGACGCTACCCACTATTATTTAAAGGCGTTATTAATAGCGCCTAATTTACACGCCTTTTTTAACCTTAACGCCTCCTCTTATAGCCATTACACACTGCTATTTTTTTAATTAGTACACTAATTAAACATGTGAAATGGTTTCGTTTGCTTATTTAAAATACCCTTCGTACTCTAACTATTACCATTCTAACGAATATTTATCTTTTTTATTACTCATACCCCGTAAACAAATCCTTACTATTTTTACCATTTAAAAATAAAAGTGTAACCCATTGAATATAGGTGACTTTATTAATAAAGACCTACATATGGTACTACTGAAAATTAACCCGTTTTTATTAATAATCCATCTACATCTTGGTATCTGGTTGTTTACTTGCGCCTTGAATTGTTAGAGCTATTACATTAAGCTTATCTTTATTGAACGTTCAATTAATAAAAATTATGCCTAAAGTCGGAATGGAACCTGTCAGGCGTCAGCAGCTAATTGACGCGACCATTGAGTCAGTTGCACAGCGCGGTTTGCAAGGAACAACTATTAACACCATCAGTAAAAATGCAGGTTTATCATCTGGTATTATTAGCCATTACTTTGGTGGCAAGCAGGGGTTAATAGAGGCAACCGTTAGGTATTTGTTATCGAATTTAAAAAATGAATTAATTGAAAAAGTTGAGCCAACCACCAGCGCAATTGAGCGTTTGATGTTTATTGTTGAGGCCAACTTTGCACTTGTTCAACAGCGCAATGACACCACGCGTACGTGGTTAAGTTTTTGGGCGCAGTCAATGCACGATCAAGAGCTGCACAGGCTGCAAAATGTAAACAGTAATCGCTTGCAAAGTAATTTAGCATTTTCTTTTAAGCAACTAATGCCCGTAAAGCAAGCAAAACAAGCTGCAGAACTGAGCGCCGCCATGATTGATGGCCTATGGTTAAGAGCAGTATTAAGTCAATCTGACGAAAACCAATTTAAACACAGTGAAACATTAGCAAAAAGCTATGTACATTCACTCATCAAGCAATATGGAGCCTAGCGTGACTACACCTGTCTATCAAAACTTTATTAACGGCCACTTCCTTGCAAACCAAAGTGGTGAAACTTTTGATGTAAAAAACCCAGCCACAGATGAAGTTATTTACTCGGTAGAAGTTGCCGACGAATTTATTCAAAACGCGGCTATCGAAAGTGCAAAACAAGGCTTTGCTCAATGGTCAAAAATGAGCCCAATAGAACGTAGCCGTATTTTATTAAAAGCGGTTGCTTTATTGCGTGAGCGTAATGACGAGCTTGCCTTAGTTGAAGTGCTTGATACAGGTAAACCAATGCAAGAAGCTAACTGCGTTGATATAGAAACAGGCGCAGATGTAATTGAATACTTTGCAGGCCTAGCACCAGCGCAAGTTGGCCAGCAGCAAATGGTTGGCGAAGACTTTTACTATACCCGCAAAGAGCCACTAGGCATTTGTGCTGGTATTGGTGCATGGAACTACCCGCTGCAAATTGCATGTTGGAAATCGGGCCCTGCCCTAGCAGCAGGTAATGCGTTTATTTTTAAACCTTCTGAAGAAACCCCTTTAGGTGCTATTAAACTAGCTGAAGTTTTTGTTGAAGCAGGCGTACCTGCCGGCGTATTTAACGTTGTGCAAGGTGCCGGTGATGTAGGTCAGTGGTTAACCTCTCACAATGAAATAGACAAAGTGTCGTTCACAGGTGAAGTAGGCACAGGTAAAAAAGTAGTGGCAAGCGCTGCAGGTACATTAAAAGACGTAACAATGGAATTAGGTGGTAAATCACCTTTATTAGTGTTTGAAGATGCCAATATTGAGCAAGCAGTCAGTGCTGCCATGCTAGGTAACTTTTATACGCAAGGCGAAATTTGTACTAACTGTACACGTATTTATGTTCATAAAAATGTATATCAACAATTTATTGATGAGCTTAAAACACGTACTGAGCAAAATATTATTGCCGGCGACCCACAAGATTTAGATACTAACTTTGGGGCATTAATTTCTAAAAAGCATCAAGAATTAGTAATGAGCTACATAGAAAGTGGCTTGGCCGAAGGTGCAACGCTACTTACTGGCGGTAAAACTCTTTCTCCTGAATCAGCGCCTAATGGCTACTTTGTCGCACCTACGGTATTTACCGATTGCAACGATGACATGACTATTGTTAAAGAAGAAATTTTTGGCCCAGTTATGAGCGTGCTTGTTTTTGAAGACGAAGACGATGTTATCGCCCGTGCAAATGGTACACACCTTGGCTTAGCCGCAGGCGTATTTACTAGCGATATTAAACGTGCGCACCGTGTTATTCACCAATTAGAAGCCGGTATTTGTTGGATTAATGCTTACGGTAATTCACCTGCTGAAATGCCTGTTGGTGGTTACAAGCAATCAGGTATTGGCCGTGAAAATGGCATAGAAACGCTTGATCATTACACGCAAACTAAGTCTATTTATGTGGGCATGGCCGACATAGAAAGCCCGTTTTAAGGTGGCAACTATGAGTAACACTTACGACTATATTATTGTTGGCGCCGGTTCTGCAGGTTGTGTACTTGCAAATCGCTTATCTGAAGATACAAACAATAAAGTGCTATTGCTAGAAACCGGTGGTAGCGATAAAAGTATATTTATAAAAATGCCAACTGCGCTCTCTATTCCTATGAATACAGATAAATACGCATGGCAATTTCACACTCAGCCAGAGCCGTATTTAGATAACCGAGAAATGCACTGCCCACGCGGTAAAGTGTTAGGCGGTTCGTCATCAATTAATGGCATGGTATATGTACGTGGCCATGCGAAAGATTTTGACGAGTGGCAGCAACACGGTGCTAACGGCTGGGATTATCAGTCGTGCTTACCTTACTTTAAAAAAGCAGAAAGCTTTTATTTAGGTGAAAATGCGCACCGTGGTGGCACAGGCCCGCTTGGCGTTAATAACGGTAACGAAATGCAAAACCCGCTTTACACCACCTTTATTAAAGCAGGTGTAGAAGCAGGGTATGCACACACAGACGACTACAACGCAGCTCAGCAAGAAGGCTTTGGCCCGATGCACATGACTGTTAAAGACGGTGTTCGCAGTTCGGCCTCGCGCGAGTATTTAGACCCAGTAAAATCACGCAGTAACCTAACAGTTATTACAGGTGCTTTAGCACAAAAAGTGATTTTAGAAGGCAAAAAAGCCACAGGCATTGAGTACACAGTAAATGGCACTCTTAAAACGGCGCATGCGACTAAAGACGTTGTATTAAGTGCAGGTCCAATTGGCTCACCTCATATTTTACAGCTTTCGGGTATTGGCGATAAAGCCATACTTGAAGAAGCCGGTGTTGAGGTAAAGCATCATTTACCAGGCGTAGGTCAAAACTTACAAGATCATCTTGAGTTTTACTTTCAGTATAAGTGTAAACAACCTATTACCTTAAACGGTAAATTAGGTCTTATTTCAAAAGGCTTAATTGGCGCTAAATGGCTACTGACCCGAAAAGGCTTAGGTGCAACAAACCACTTTGAGTCGTGTGCGTTTATTCGCTCAAAACCAGACGTTGAATGGCCAGATATTCAGTACCACTTTTTACCAGCGGCGATGCGTTACGATGGGCGCAGTGCATTTGCGGGTCATGGTTTTCAGGTGCATGTAGGTCATAACAAACCTAAAAGCCGTGGTAGTGTCACTATTCAATCAGCTAATCCTGAGCAACCGCCGAAAATTTTATTTAACTACTTGCAACATAAAGACGATATTGAAGGCTTTAGAGCGTGTGTGCGCCTAACTCGTGACATTATTGAGCAAAGCGCATTTGATGACTACCGCGATGAAGAAATTCAACCAGGTAAGCACATTCAAACCGACGAAGAAATAGATGCCTTTGTACGCCAAGCAGTAGAAAGTGCCTATCACCCGTCTTGTTCTTGCAAAATGGGCGAAGATGACATGGCCGTGGTTAATTCTAATACCCAAGTTCACGGTATTGAAGGGCTGCGTGTTGTTGATTCGTCAATCTTCCCTACGGTGCCAAATGGCAACTTAAATGCCCCTACAATTATGGTTGCAGAAAAAGCAGCGGATCTAATTTTAGGTAAAACACCGTTACCGCAAGCATCTGTGGACGTTGCCATGAGCAGTAATTGGCAAACAACGCAACGTAATAGCGAGATTTAATTAAGCCATAACGTGCCTAACACTATGTAGGGCACGTTCAACTTGCAGTGGCTCACGGCGTAAATTGGTTACGCGGTGTTTGTGCAAGTATTAAAACAAAAACGGAGAACTTATGAGTTACTTTTATTCATTTTGGGAGGGCGATAATGACTATATGGCTTAGTGCTGGCATTATATTTACGCTACTTGCTGTTATTACTATTTTATTTAAATGGGGTAACGTACGCGTAGTAGGCGTAACACCAGTGAGAACGTTTACCTTTATCGCAATCTTATTTACCTCAGGCCTAGACGTTGGCCTAATCATGTTTCCATTAACCGAATTTGCAGGTTATGCAGACATAAAAGCAAGCCCAGAATACGCGTTTGCAAACCCACTGGCTATTGAGTTTGGCTACTGGGGATTCTTGATCTGGGGATTTTACTTTCTTACGTGCTTTTATTTCTGTGTAATAGAGCCCAAAGTTAAATTTTTCGAAATTTCATGGGTTAAGTTCATTAATAACGTGGTTATTATTGGCACATGTGCCTTTACGGCTTACCTACTGCTTTCTAACTTACCCTGGTACTTACCAGAGCTAGGCGATGGTTCGAGCGTTATACCTACCTTTTACTTTATTGTATTTGCAGCTATTTGCTTTGCTGTGTACTCAAGTACAGACATTAAATACGTGCGCTTTTTAAGTATTTCTACAACGTGGTTATTTATCGCATTAATTGCCTTTATGTGGGCAGGTGCCTTTGTCGTTGGTGACAGCGAAATGTCGGCATTTACCAATAACCTTGCTGAAATTGGTACTTACTTTGCCAATATAAATCAGTTTGTTTTACCGCTTAATGACTACCATGAATTTTATCTATTTTGGTGGTTTGCGTGGAGCATTATGATTGGCCAATTTACGTCTCGTTTTGTAGGCGGCCTTAAAACATACCAAGTATTAGGTGCAATGTTGATATTTCCATCTATTCCGATTGCGATTTGGTTTAGCGTACTTTATCACTACCACGAAATGGGTATTTCAACAGCGGGTATTAAAAACTTTGCCATGGTATTTGTTGGGATAGTGTTTGTTATTAATTCGCTTGATTCACTAATACGCTTATACACAGATAACCTTAACTTAACGGTTAAACGTTTAGGTAAAATGAACTATATGATACTCAATATTGTTGCCCTTTCGTTACTAACCCTATTGTTTAAGCTTGAGTTTTTACAAATTCAATGGGTTGGCGCGTTAGTAATTGCACTGTTTTTTGGTTGTGCTGCGTTTATTGGCTACAGCAAATTTAAAACGGTTAACAATATAGACAGTTCGCCAAAAGCAAACAAAATAGATTACACAAAAATAGAAACTGTACATTAGGGATCAACAATGAATAACAAACTAAAACAACTAGCAGTAGCGCTACCTTTCGCGCTTTTATCAACTACAGTGTCAGCTAACTGGTCAACAACCATTACAGCAGCATCTGACTATACTTTTAACGGTGTAACTCAAACTGATAGCGACCCTGCAATTCAAGCAAGCCTTGATTACGCGTTCGACAGCGGTGTTTATGCGGGTGCATGGGCATCTAATGTAGATTTTGGTGATGACACTGATTTTGAACTTGATGCCTACCTAGGTAAATACGTGCAATTAACTGACACGGTTAGCGCTGATTACGGTATTGCTTATTACACATACCAAGGTAATAACAGCGACGGTAACTACGCCGAAGCCTACACAAAATTTGGCTATGCAAGTGAGTATGGTCAAACAGAGCTAAACTTTTGGTATAGCTGGGATTACTTTGGTACAGGCGCTGGCCATGTTATTTCTATGATTGCCCACACCTTTGAAATTGCCCCAAATCATGCCATTCGTGCAAGCTTTGATATTTCTAATTCGCTTGATGGCGAAAAATGGGCATGGGATGTAAACCAAAAGAAATCATACAAACATTACCGCCTAGCGTACCAAACTAGCTACGAAGGCTTTGGCATTGAGATTGCTGCTGAAGACACAAGCCTAGATTACGATTACGCTGATGAGCGTATAGTACTTGCTATATCACGCACATTCGATTTATAAAAATTGTAGTTGTTAGATTCTACAAACAAAAATGCCACTTTTAAAAGTGGCATTTTTTTACTAAATTTTAAGGCTCTAGCCCTAAAGAACTTAGTTTTATTTAGGGGCAATTAGGCACAATACGGGGTTTAACGTTTCGTGGCCTAAATAACTGCGCCAATGAATGCTTAAGTTAATCGCTATCGGTAGTGGTAATTTCATAGCATAACCTGAGCCTAAAACCCTACATAAGCTATTAAATTACCTATAATAATATACAGGCTCTAACCTTCTATTTCCCACGCGCTGGTACCCGCTGCAGATAAGTTAGCGGTATTTTTACGTAAAACTTTGTTACCCACATTGATAGATGATTGAGGGCGACTAACCAAATAACCTTGTACAGAGCTTACTCCCATGCGTTTTACAAGTTCAAACTGCTCAATTTCTTCTACGCCCTCTGCCACTATTTTAAGTCCTAACTTTTGACCTAATTCGCTAATAGTATTAAGGATATCGTTGTACTTTGGACTTTTATCGGCTTGAGAGATAAACGAGCGATCTATTTTTATTACATCAATGGGCAAATCAGCCAATGTGCTTAATGAGCTAAAGCCGGTACCAAAATCGTCAATAGCAATTGTCACACCTTCTGCACGAAGCCGCTCAAGCTCTTCAATCATACTTTTACTGGCTTTAATAAACGTAGACTCAGTTATTTCTAGCATTAAAGAATGCGATGGCAGCCCTGTGTTTTTTAGGTTTTTCATTATCCAATCGTACACTGAGCGGTGTTTTAGTTGCACACCAGATACATTAACCGAAATTTTTACTTTGCGCATACCGGCATTATGCCATGCCGCCATTTGCCTACACGACTCATGCATAATCCAATCGCCGAGCTCTAAAATAAGGTTAGACTCTTCGGCAATAGGTATAAACTCAGCCGGTGAAATCATCCCTTCTATAGGGTGATCCCAGCGTGTAAGCGCTTCAAAATAATCTATCATGCAATCTTCTACATGCACGATAGGTTGAAAAGATAAGTAAAAGTCTTTACACGCAACCGCTAAACGCAACTCTTCTAATAAATAGTGATAGCGGCGCATTTTATTACCCATCTCTGGGGAGTACACTTTAAAAATGCCTTTACCATCGCTTTTTGCACGGTACATTGCCACATCGGCCAATTGCAATAATGCTTGTGGGGTTGATGCGCTCTCTGGGTACGCCGCTATACCAATACTGGCGCTAATTTTTATTATTTTATTACCCAGTACAAAGTCTTTTTCAAGTTCACTGAGTACGTGCTTAGCAATATCGACCACTTTATTATCGGTATCTACTGACTCAATAAAAATTGAAAATTCGTCACCGCCTAAACGTGATAAATTTTGCTCTAACTGATTCGCCTCGTTAATATTACTTAACTTATGATGGCGTAATACGTTGGCTAAGCGCGTAGCAACCTGCACCAAAATTTCATCACCAAAGCTGTGGCCAAACGAGTCATTTACCTGTTTAAAGCCATCTAGGTCAATAAACAATAAGGCGCATTTAAGCTGCTCTTCATCAGTAAAATTTATTTGCCTATCTATATGCTCAATATAAGCATGGCGGTCAATGAGCAAAGTTAGCTTATCTTGGCAGATACTTGTTTGTGTTTGCTTTAAATAATTAGCAACATGGGTATTTAAATTGTTTATTGACTGGCTTAAATTGCCCAGCCCTGACGGGTTGTCGTGTTGGGGTTGTAGGTTAAAGGCAACAAGCAATTGATTAGCGTTGTTATTTAGCTGTGCAATTTGATGCTGATAAGAGATTTTTTTACGCTCTTTACGAATAATTGTAAAGCCAACAAACAATACCATACACACCAATATAAAGTTTATTGGCGACGTTAACGTCATTAAAATAAGCTTTGTTGCGTTTGCAGCGATAAATTCCGTGTCGGTAGTTTTAACTAACAAAAAATCGGCAGAAGGCTGGTGTATTAAATAGTGCCCATTGAGCATAGGGTTATACCAAGGCGCCATTTCGAGCGTTGTATCTACAATATCAAAGTGGCGCAAATCTATATCAGGATTGAATAAATTAATGCGGTTAATCTGGTTTGTTAGTTCGATGTTTAAACAAAAGCAAAACAAGATAAATACAAAAAAAATGCCGCCTAAGGGTTTAAATTTATTCATCAACAAAATCCATCTAAATTACTTATCCTATAAACCCGTTACTAAAAGACGATTATATCGCCTGTTTTTAGTACTAAGCAAGCCATAGCACAGTCCTTATTCATTAAAATTTTTAGAACTGTACTCAAAAAGAATAAATTAATGCTTAATAATTAACTAATTATAGAGTGTGATGAATAAAAATAAACCACTTTGTTAAAGTTACATATTTTGGCCTAACAACTTATAGCTGCCATGCATAACTCACTTTTGTAAAAAATGTGCGTTGATCTCTTTCAACGTGTTTTAGAGAATCGTCTTGATAGCTTTTATCTGAGTAGCCTAAATAAAATAATGTTTGAGCATTAATTTTGTACGAGTAAACTAATTGGCTGCCATAGTCTTTATTAATGTGGCTAACTTGGTAGTAGTAGGCGTCTTTATTTCTATCAATGTCTTCAAATTGCAATATAAGCTTGAGCATAGCGCGCATGCTAAATTTATAATAAAGCCTAAAATCTAATAAGTTAGCAGTATAAACTCGCTCCCCTTCAGGATTATCTAAAACGCTGTAGTTATGTGTAGCGTCTACTTGCCAATGATCGTTTATATCCCACGTAACTTGCGTTTGCGTAGCATACGAATCGCCAATTTGCTCATTGGCGTAATCAATGCGGCTGCCATACTCACCGTAAAACGAAAGCCATATATTATTTTTAGGTTTAAAGCCCGTATAAACAAAGCCAATATTTTGATTATAAAAAGCATCATTATAGTTTTCATAACGATGCAGTAAGCCAATTTCAAAAATAGACTGCTTTTGCCCTTTTAATGTTATAAACCCTTGGTATTCTTCTTCAAGTAGGTCGCCATTTTGCGCCCATGTTTTATCCCAATCAGCCTCATAAGACCATGACGTTAATAAGCCAGATTCATCTGCATACCAGGTTTGTCCGCCCCCAAAGCCTACGTTCTCATAATCTACTTTTTCTTGATAACCTAAGTCAGTGCGATAGTCTTTACCTATGTTTTCGTAGCTGGCAAACAAATTGTAGTCACGTTTATCACGGGTAAACTCTATAGCGTACGCTTCATCAGATTGAGTTTTAGATAAGTTATAGTTACTTGTTAAAAAATCAGAGTTTTTAGAATCTGTTGTAGCTACCTGGTAGGTCAGTAGATCTGATTGATTAAACCAATAGCTGCCATCGACAGAAAGCACTGTATTGTAGTAGTCATCGCTTTCGCGGTGAGTCGTACTTAGCCCTATAGTGCCTTGTTGGCCAATATCGTATTGATAACGCGCCGCTGCTGCATGGGTTTTATCCTCTAAAATTGCAAAACCAGAGCCTTGATTTGTTGGCAATAAAATATTGCTATTATTGTCATCGGCATACATAAATGCATAGCTATGTTGCCCTGTTTTACCTGTTAATTTTGCCCCTACTTCAGGCTCTGCAATAGTGCGGGTATACAATAGTTCAAATAAACTGCTTTTAAAGTAGGATGCGCCGTCTAAAAAAAATGGTCGTTTTTCTGCATAATAAATTGAGTACGTGGTATTTACATCAAGGGCTAACGCATCACTTTCTATTTGCGAAAAATCTGGGTTTATAGTGGCATTAATTACCGCATCTTGTGTAACCCCCCAGCGTAAATCAAGGCCAGCCTCGGTGTCTATATCACCATTATCCCACTGCCCTGGCAAGGTAGCTTTTGAATCATTTCTGAGCGCCGTAAGTGTGGGCGTTAGTTGCAGATTTTTGCTGGCTTTTATATTTTTAAAGCCATTTAATTTATCAAACTGACATAAACTGCATTTTATATCTCGGTCAAACCCCATATTTGAAAGCTGATACAGTACATCACGTTGGTAATTTCGCATAAGGGCAAAGCCCCATGTTAAATCTGTTTTATTCTCAGGAAATCTTAGCGCTTTAAAAGGTATACGCATTTCAACCACAAACCCTTGGGCGGTAATTTGCCCTGCGCTATCCCATATTGCATCCCAAGACGGGTCTGATTGCCAGCCATCGGTGTCACTCATCCGCGTATCACCTTGCGCACCCAATGGATTTACATAAAATTCGTAAGCTGAACGTTCGTCGTTAAAAGTGTCAATAATTAAAATAACCGTATCATCTTGCCAAAGCGTATCTCTGTCACGTAGAGAAGCTGTAATTTCGCTCGGCTGTGGATCTTCGGCTACAAAAGCAACATATAAGTTGCTGCCATCTTCATACATGTAAGCATCAGTTTTAACCGGTGGGGCGCCCTTTTCGTTAGGCTCATCTTGAAATGCTATAGGAACTAAAGTGGCATTTTGCCAGTGGGGCTCATCAAGTACGCCATCTACAGTAATATCTGCATTTATATGTACAAGAGAATGCTGCTGTTTTTCACTGGCATAAAGGTGGTTAGAAAATAAAAGTGCTAATAAGAAGGGGAATAAAGCACTGCATTGTTTTTTTATAATTATTAAGTACTGCATAAACATCCATTTAGACGTGTTTACCCTTAAAAGGTAAACTTATTTATGCAGTGTAATTTAAGTCAGTACATTTGTTAATAGTTTGATACTAAAAACAATAGCTTTTTTAACTAATTAATATTAAAGGCTTAATTTAAAAGCTAGGTTTCAATTAATTTAAGCTTATTAGCCACGCCATTCCAACTATCGGCATCAGCAGGCGCTGGTTTTACCTCAACAATGCGTGGCCACACCAATGCAAGCTCAGCATTAAGCTCTGTAAACTCTTTTTGCTCTTCTGGCAGCTCGTCTTCTTGGTAAATTGCTTCAGCTGGGCACTCAGGTACGCATAATCCACAATCTATGCAATCAATAGGGCTTATTGCTAAAAAGTTAGGGCCTTCGTAAAAGGCATCTGCAGGGCACACTGCCACACAATCTGTGTATTTACACTTAATACAGTTTTCGGTGACCACAAACGCCATAATAGTTTAAACCTAGTAATTAATTATCTAAAGCGAGGATCATACCCAACCCCATTAAAAACACAATAAATATGTGCCATCTGCGGTCAATTTAACGTAATATATGCGCCCTTAATGTATAGCCATTACGTGCCCTACACTTCTTATTGTGAGCGGATAATATTACCGCTAAGACACCTAAAAGAGATAACAATGATACGTTTAACCGAAATAAAGCTGCCGCTTGATCATAACGAAGACGCTATAGGCCAAGCCATAGTTGATAAACTAAAAATACAGCCAGCGCAGCTACACAGCTACAATGTGTTTAAACGTGGGTACGATGCACGTAAAAAAACGGCTATTTTACTTATTTATACCCTCGATATTGAAGTAGATAACGAAGAAGCGCTGTTAAACGCATTTGCAAAAGATCAGCACGTAAAACCTGCCCCTGATACCTCATACAAATTTGTTGCCCACGCCCCCGCTAACCTTACTGAGCGCCCTGTAGTAATTGGCTTTGGCCCGTGTGGATTATTTGCGGGCTTAGTGCTGGCTCAAATGGGTTTTAACCCTATTATTTTAGAGCGCGGTAAAGAAGTACGCGAACGCACCAAAGACACCTTTGGCTTTTGGCGTAAACGTACCCTTAATACAGAGTCTAATGTGCAGTTTGGCGAGGGTGGCGCAGGTACATTTTCAGACGGTAAACTATACAGCCAAGTGAAAGATCCAAAACATTACGGGCGTAAAGTTATCACCGAATTTGTAGAAGCCGGCGCACCAGATGAAATTTTATACGTAAGTAAGCCGCACATTGGTACGTTTAAACTTGTTACTATGATTGAAAAAATGCGCGCACGTATTATTGAACTTGGCGGCGAAATCCGCTTTAGCACCCGCGTAGACGACATTCATATAGATGATGGACAAGTAACTGGCTTAACGCTTTCAAACGGTGAAAAGCTCAATACCCGCCATGTAGTACTTGCTGTGGGACATAGCGCCCGTGATACCTTTAAAATGATTCACGATAAAGGCATTTATGTAGAAGCTAAACCGTTTTCTGTGGGCTTTAGAATCGAGCACAAGCAATCGATGATTGATGAGTGTCGTTTTGGGCCTAACGCGGGTAACCCCATTTTAGGCTCTGCTGATTATAAACTCGTTCACCATTGTGATAATGGCCGCACGGTTTACAGTTTTTGTATGTGCCCAGGAGGGACTGTTGTAGCCGCCACCTCTGAAGAAGGCCGCGTAGTAACAAACGGTATGAGCCAATACTCTCGTAGTGAGCGCAATGCAAATAGTGCCATTGTAGTAGGTATTACACCTGAAAAAGACTTCCCTGGTCACCCGCTTGCCGGCATAGATTTGCAACGTAAACTAGAAGAGCAAGCCTATGCATTAGGCGGTAGCAACTACGATGCACCAGCACAGTTAATTGGCGACTTTTTAAAAGGAAAAGCATCGGGCGATTTAGGTGATGTACAACCGTCGTTTACACCAGGAATAAAACTCACCGATTTAGCAAATGTACTCCCGCAGTTTGCTATCGATGCAATACGCGAAGCCATTCCAGCCTTTAATAAGCAAATTCGTGGTTTTTCTACAAACGACGGTTTATTAACAGGGGTAGAAACCCGTACATCATCACCTATTAGTATCAAACGCGATAAAAGCTTCCAAAGCATAAATACTAAAGGTTTATACCCAGCGGGTGAAGGCGCCGGTTACGCAGGTGGTATTTTATCTGCAGGCATTGATGGTATTAAAGCGGCTGAAGCCGTTGCACTCTCAATGTTAGAAAACGCTTAACCCTTTTAAGTTATTAATCAAAAACCTCACTTAGTGAGGTTTTTTTAGAAGCGTTACACTTTGTAAGCTTACTTTTTAAGGGTAAGCTTGGCGCCTTTTAAGCTTTTACGCACATTTGAAATACGTGAGCGATTTACCGCACGTGCTTCGCCTGTTGCTTGGCCTGTTGGCTTATTCGTACGGCTACGACGTAAATGCGCTGGTTTTTTACCTATTTTATCAATAAGTACTTCACGGCTACTTACTTCATAACCCTCTAAGTAAACACGTTTGATTTTTTGGCCAATTAACGACTCTATTTCAAACAAGGTGTTTTCTTCTTCGCGGCTTACAAACGAAATTGCTTGGCCTTGATTACCAGCACGACCTGTACGGCCAATGCGATGTACGTAATCTTCTGCAAGCCATGGTAAATCAATATTAATTACTCGTGGTAGGCCTTCAATATCAATACCACGCGCAGCAACTTCGGTAGCCACTAAAACACGTACTTTGCCTTCTTTAAATTCACGAAGTGCACGGCGGCGGTTACCTTGCGATTTATCACCATGACATACAGTGGCAGGAATACCATCAAGGTTAAGCTCTTTAACCAGCTCATCCGCCGTTTCTTTCATGTTTACAAACACAAGTACCTGTTGCCAATTCTTTTTACCAATAAGCTCAGAAAGCAGCTCTTGCTTACGGCGCTCTTCAACAGGGTACACAACATGCTGTACCGTACTTGCAGTACTATTAGTTTGATCTACGCGAACAATTTCAGGCTGTTTTAATACTTTTGCTGCAAACTGCTTAATAGCCGCTGGAAAAGTGGCTGAAAAAAGTAAAATTTGGCGCTGCTCGTCACAACTTTTAATAACACTTTGCATATCTTCAATAAAACCCATATCAAGCATACGATCAGCTTCATCAAGTACTAAGTGTTTAACGCTTGCTAGGCTTAAATTACCTAAACGAATATGATCAAGTAAGCGCCCTGGGGTTGCAACTACAACATCTACGCCGTCTTTAAGTGCATTTGCTTGGCCTGCGGTATTAACACCGCCAAATAGGCTCACTACTTTTAAAGCGGTATGTTTTGCATAGGCTTTAAAGTTATTTGCTATTTGCTCTGCCAGCTCACGAGTTGGCGCAAGCACTAACGCGTGCGGAGCATTGCTTGTGCTTAGCTCAGATTCAGTTAATTTTTGGATGATAGGTAAAGCAAACGCAGCCGTTTTACCTGTGCCTGTTTGGGCACTTGCTAAAACGTCTTTACCTTTACGAACAGCCGGAATAGCTGAACGCTGAATGGGCGTAAGGGTGTGGTAATTAAGTTCGTCTAACGCCTGAATAAGTTCAGGGGAAAAACTAAAAGATTTAAAATTCATGCTGTATAACCTGCGGCCACATTTATCAAGGGTCGCAAATTATACAGCAAAAATGAGTCAACAGTTAGTTATAACTTAACTAAAGTGCCTTTTAATGCAACGCCAGCGATAATTGTACCAGCACCGCATTCATATTCCGTGCTACTTACAAACTTACGCTTTTTATAATATGATTGAATATTTACAACTGCGTTCATGCCTTCTTTTATGGCACGCTCTTGTAGTGCTTTTAAAGCACTAAGCATGACCCACTCGCACGCTTCACGATCACTTTTATTAAACGCGTTAGTTTTTTTATTAGTGATCACTTCACCGTATTTACTGCTCTCACTACCGTAGCTTTGATCAGCAAAGTAAAGAGGTACATCTAATAGCGCACTTTTGGCTTTACTGGTTTCTAAGAGTGATTGAATAGGATATTTACCTATATCATCACGTGCTTCAACCGCACTCACTGTTAACAAAGATGTAGCTAATAATAAGCTTGTCATTAATTTCATTTTATATTCCTTCTTTTGTATAGAACTTCCATGCAACTCCAAAACCAAACGAGATATTACTATCGTGTTTCACTAAGGGACTACGTTGCTGTTTGCTTTGGGCTAAGTGGTGATATTTAATAAAGCCACCTAGCCAATATTTTTTACTATCTAAATTAAGCCCCAGCGAAATATCGGCGCCCGAATACCCCGACTGAGTATTAAACTTTGAACGTGAATCATGCGTATCTGATGCTGATATACTATAATAATAATTCAAGTAACGACCGTCGGCAAAATTGGCATTTGCTCTTACACTAGTGGTAATTACATAAGTTGGGGCAATAAACACCGGGCTTTCATAGTAGATGCTCGGCCCATAACGCCAACCGACGTTAGTCACTGAGCTAAAATCAGTTGCCATAGCTTTACGGGTGAATAAGCCAATATAAAATTGTTCTGCCGCTTGGGGATCACCTTTAAAGTAATAATTTAGCGAAGGTCCAAGTTCAAACACCCAATCTAAATCATCCATGCCTTCTCGAGCTTGGTTATCTGCGCTGTCAACGGCTAAACTAACTCCAGCAGATATATCTAGGTGTACATTATCAAAATGCCATAAGTAACCAGTAAAGCTATTGCGGTCCACATCTAACTCATCACTTTGATAACGAACATAAGGCACAGGCATTATGTATTGCTCACTTTGATCTGATCCTAGATAGTGGGGGATATCAGCCACAAACACACCACCGCCTATTTCTAATTTAGATGTAGCAAAACTCAATGGGCTAAATAAGCACAAAACTAACACTAACCAAGGCATATTACTCACCTTTAAAGCGTTTAAAAATCAATGAGGTATTAATGCCACCAAATGCAAAGTTATTACTCATTATATAATCGGTATCTATTTCACGGCCATGTTCTGTAATATAATCTAAAGGCGCACACTCATTGTCTACTTCTGTCAAATTAATTGTTGGGGCAAACCAATTATCAGTCATCATATTAATACTAGCCCACGCTTCTATCGCACCACAAGCACCTAAAGTATGACCAAGATAACTTTTTAGTGAACTAATTGGTTTAGCACCTAACGCGTTAAAGGTTGCATGTGTTTCTGCAATGTCACCACGATCTGTTGAAGTACCATGTGCATTAACATAACCAATTTGATCTGCCGATAAGTTTGCATCTTGCAATGCCATTTCAATCGCAACTTGCATCGTCGTTGATGTAGGTTGAGTAACATGTTGTCCATCAGAATTACAGCCAAAACCGACAACTTCAGCCAATATATTTGCCCCTCTAGCTTTAGCATGTTCATACTCTTCAAGTATTAGCGTACCGGCACCTTCTCCTATAACTAAGCCATCACGGTTTTTATCAAATGGCTTGGGAGTTAGCTCTGGATTATCATTTTGTGTACTCGTTGCATACAAAGTATCGAATACCGCAGCCTCTGTAACACACAGCTCTTCAGCTCCTCCAGCTACCATAATTTTTTGACGACCAAACTTAATTGCCTCAAAGGCGTACCCTATCCCTTGTGAACCTGAAGTACACGCAGAGCTTGTGGTAATGACTCGACCTTTAATACCAAAAAAAACACCCACATTTACTGGGGCTGTATGAGCCATCATTTGGATGTAGCTAGTTGCTGTCACTCCATTCATAGAGCCTGTATCCATCATACGACCAAATGGGACTAAAGGAGCCGTTGAGCCAATTGACGAACCATATGAGACACCTGTTGAACCATCGGTCAATGCTGGGTGTTCAAGTAGTTTCGCTTGCTCAAGCGCACGTTCAGTAGCATAAGTAGACATCAATGATACTCGTCCCATTGAACGTACTTTTTTACGAGAGTAATGAGATGGGCGATTAAAATCGATAACAGGAGCTGCGAGTTTAGTATTTAATCCATCTATATAATCCCACTCAGGCATACGCTTGACTGCATTTTTTCCCTGAATTAACGCAGATTTAAAATCCCCCCAGTTATCACCTAAAGCAGTAATCGATGACATCCCCGTTATTACAACTCGCTTCATTACGCCATACCACCATTTACTTGAAGCACTTGACGCGTAATATAGCTAGCCCCATCAGACATTAAAAACGAGACCGCCGCAGCTACCTCTTCAGGATCACCCATTCTATTAGCTGGGATCATTTTTGTCATTTCAGAAATCGGTAGATGGTCGGTCATTCCAGTATCAATCAAACCTGGAGCGACACAGTTAACAGTAATTTTTCGCTTTGCAAGCTCAACCGCAAGTGCTTTAGATGCCCCAATAACGCCTGCCTTTGAAGCACTGTAATTGACCTGACCGCGATTACCTGCCACTCCTGACACTGACGACATTGCAATAATGCGTCCCCCCTTTCGCGTTCTGACCATCGGCATAACAAGTGGATGCAACACATTATAAAAACCATCTAGGTTGGTGTGTACTACACTATCCCACTCTTCATCTGTCATCGCAGGGAATGCAGTGTCTGCAGTGATCCCAGCATTACAAACTACGCCATAAAAAGCACCATGGGTTTCAACGTATTGATCTAAAATTGCTTTTGCACTCGTTCTATCAGCTACATCAAATTGTAAAATATCCACATCTACACCTAACGCAGCAATTTCAGCTTTAACTTGCTCTGCTGCTTCACGACCTGAGCGGCAATGCAGGCTAATATTAAACCCATCTTTAGCTAATTGTAGAGCAACTGCTTTACCAATTCCTTTACTTGAACCAGTCACTAATACTCGTTTTGACATTACATTTGCTCCGCTAAAAATTGCTCTGGGTTTTCAGGTTGAAATACATTAATTTTTGCTTCTACTAACAGGGTATCCACTTGCTTAATACTACAGTCAAAAGCACTTAAGCCATTTGCTTCGCTGTATAATTTTTCTACTCTGATCGTTAATGTGCTATTTAAAGCAAAACGATTACAGTGCATCTTATACTTACGACTACTCACTAAAAAGCCAATTTCGACTTTTGCGCCATTATCAACTTGGTTAGCGTTGGCGTAAGCAGCGATGGCTTGCGCCATATACTCAATACCTACATGGCTTGCGACACTTTGGCTATCTGCATTATAAAAGTTACTCTGGGGTGTAATTGTGACCGAGCAAATTCCAGCTGTTTCATCATAGCTATCTAAACTATCGATCAAAATCATGGGCGCAGTATGAGGTAAAATAGTTTCAATTGGGTACACAGACATCTCTTATAATCCGATTAATACACTAACGTTATTGCCGCCAAAAGCAAATGAGTTGGACAGGCATGTTTTAATTTTTGTTTCGCTCTTCGCCCCTACTGGCACGAGATTAATTGTCGGCAATGCTGGATCCGCTTCGCCATCCCAAATATGCGGGGCAAACTCATCATCGCCAAGTAACAACCAACATAAGCCGATTTCAGTTGCTCCTGCTGCACCTAACGTATGCCCTATCATGCCTTTAGAAGAACTACAGGGTGTACCATTACCAAACACTTCAGCCACTGCAATGGTTTCCATCTCATCATTTTTAGGGGTAGCTGTACCATGCAAATTAACATAATCAACATCACTTGCTTGATAGCCAGCTCGAGTCAGTGCGGCTCGCATAGCCGTTACTGCACCTTCGCCTTGTGGGTGTGGGGCTGACATATGATGCGCATCGCTAGACTCTCCTACGCCGAGCAATTTGACAGTACCTTGTTTTTCAACTATGCATAATGCCGCTGCCTCACCTAAGTTGATACCATCACGGTTTTTACTAGAAGGATTGCTAATGCCAGTAGAAGTTGAGGCCAATGCGGCAAACCCATTAACTGTCATACCGCATAAGCTATCTACGCCACCGACAATTGCAACATCAGCAAGATCCGCTGCAATTAGCTCTTGTGCTGTGGCAAATGCTTTGGCACTCGAAGAACAAGCTGTAGATAATGTCATAGCGGGTCCTTTTACGTCTAAATACAAACTAATAAATTGAGATAAATTGTCCATCTCTTGCTGCTGGTAATGATAATTATGGACAAACTTTCCTTGCTCTAAGTATTGCGCCATGGCTTGTTCACCTTGCGCAATTCCTGAGGTACTAGTGCCTACAATTACTGCAATTCGGTGTTGTTCATATCTCTGTTTTAAATCGTTAACTGGGTTGATTAGCTGCTCTAGTGCTAAAGCGGCTAATTGGTTATTGCGGCTATGAAACTCACAAGGATATTGTACTAATGAAGGCAACACTGCTTGCACAGCACCAACATAAATTGGACCTTCATTAAGTAGTTCATTATTAACAACAATGCCTTCTTGATTTCCTGCTAACAAGTTACGTTTAATTGTTTTATTGTCACAGCCTAATGGGTTAACCATAGCATAATGGCTAATATATAGCGGTTGTTGCATATTAATATTCTTCTAATCTTTCTATTTTTAAGCGATAATTTTGTTCAAATTCTGTCAGTAGAGTGACAGCGCCATTATACGTGATTTCTCGAGCTAATAAGCCATTACGGTAAAACTGCCGTGTTCGAAGTAACATGTTATCAAACTCAATCACCTTACTATCATTACGCATGTTTTGCTCAAGCATCCCCAAAGGCCAAAATGCACTTTGCATATCGTAAATAATTTTTTTTCCATCAAGCTCTAAACCTAACGTATTCTCGGTGGTAAGTTCATGAGTTTGAGTATCAAATTGCAGCTGTGTAACCGGCACCCCTTCAAAAGTGAGAGCAACAACTGTGATTGATAATTTTGAAAACTCGGTTGATACCAATATTGACTCATCAACAATGCCGGAAAACTGAAATCTTTCGAGCCAACCTTTTTCAATCAACTGTGTAGGGATTGGCATATAATTAAACATTGCTCTTGCCATATGATTTGCTGCCATTTGTTGACATCCAGCTATAAATAGCACACATAATGGCAACAGCGTTTTTCTATATAATCTCAACATCAGCAGCACCATTAAGCAACACTATCATTATTATCTGGCTCGCAAATTTGTTCTAAAATCTTTAATCCACGCTTGGTATTTTTTACAAATGGGTTACTTTTATCCCAAGCGTACCCCGCTAAGATTGAGCACACCATCTCTTTTACATCTGGTTGACCATCAGCAAAAAAGATCACTGATTGCAAACTCGTGTCGTACCATGAATTCACAAAGTATTTAAATACTTCGATCCCTTCCCTTAGTGGCTCTTCATACTGAACTTGCCAATCAATTGCTTCACCTTGAAGCTGTTTCACCACCAACTCGGACGCTTGAACAGCAGATTTTAACGCAATTGTGACACCAGATGAAAATATGGGGTCTAAAAACTCACCAGCATTACCTAATAATGCGAACTTATCACCGTGTAGCGTTTTTACATTCGCTGAATAGCCACCAATCGTGCGAACAGGTGCAATAATTTTAGCATCTGTCAATAAAGCACTTAGGTTGTCATCAGCACGAATAAAGTCTGAGAGTGTTTGTTCAAGTGTTTGATTTGGTCTTTCGATTTGTGCTGTTTCACCGACAACCCCTACACTAACTGTGCTATCACTAAAAGGAATCACCCAGTACCATACATCTGGAATCATAGGGTGAACGGTGATCAGTATCTTATTGCGGTCGAACTGTGTGCTATCAATATTATCTTTAAAATGTGTAAATACAGCCTTACGAGGAGTGAGTACACTCGGCTCTTCTAAATCCAATAAGCGCGGAAGTACACGGCCAAACCCGCTGCCATCTAAGGTAAATTTTGCAGAAATGATGCTTTCTTCTTTCGTTTTTAAATCAATTATATTTGTGTAAGTAGTCTTTTCATCACTTTTAAAGCCAGTTACCTGCTGTCCAAAGAGGATTGTAGCTCCTTGTTTAACTGCTTCTTGCGCTAATAAATTATCAAACGCAGCTCGTTTAACCTGATATGTTGTACTTGGCCCATCACTGAATTTTTCTTCAAAATTAAAGTTAGTATGGTGACCATTACGATAAAATGCGGCGCCATTTTTGAATTGAAACCCAAGCTCATCAGCATTGTCTAGCAGTACATCAAGCATATTGGCTTTAGCTAAGAATTCCATTGTTTGCGGTAATAAACTTTCACCAATTGAAAAGCGAGGGAATTCATCCCGCTCAATGAGGCAGACACTTAAACCATGTTGCATTAACAAACACGCTGCGACTGTCCCCGAAGGGCCTGCCCCTATAATAGTTACATCATAATCTGTTGATATCATTAAATATTCCTTTTTGATACTAAAGCAAGGCGTGGCGCGAGCAAAAACACCACTGTTACACCAATAAATACTGTAAAACCAAATTGCCTAACTGCAGGCGTTGAACTAACGATTAATATTGCGAATACAAATAATGAACTTGCTGCTGATACAAAGGTGGTTAGTGTTATTTTTTTACTTAGGCCATGTTCGGCATAAAAAATACAATAATCTAGGCCTAGGGCTAAAATAAGGATCCCAGCAACATAATTAAATACGGTCAAACTTCCATAAAACCAAGTGCTTACTATAAGTGCAATTAGTATTGCAATTAGTGGGCGTGTCATTGCAATAAAAGCATTTAATAGCCCGTAGCGCAGCCAAAAAATTATCATCGCCGCAGCTAAGGAAAATGCATAGATTAAAACTAATTGCTGTCTAAATTGCTTTATTTGCTTACTTACATCAGCTACTTTATCAATAAAAAAAACATTAGGATTACTGTTAGCTAAGGTTTTAAGCCTGCTGGAATTTTTTACCCTCTTTAACTTAATCACACTGTAATAACGGTCTAGCGATTGCAACCATTGATTGATAAATAAAAGTCCCACTTGGCTATCTTGCCATGTGGCAAAGTCAAGCTGTTGATAATAATCATCAAATAGAATATCTGATGAATCATAGCCGAGCACTAAGTTTAACTGTGTAAAATCCCCGCGATTAACTGCTCGAGTTAGCAATTGTTGATTACTCTTTTGCATGGATATTGACGGTAGCCATTGGCTGATACTGGAATACGCTGCAATCTCTTTGTTTGCTTGTAATTGCTCAAGCTGTGGTAAAAGTTGCTCCATCTGCCTAAGCACCTGCTGCTCGCTGTCACTGGCTATCAACAGGTATGAACTGTCCCATTGCGCTGCTAATAAATCGCTGATTGTTTGTTGCTGAGTGATTAAATCATGAGGAACTTTGTAGAAATGTCGTGGATCATCATCATTATCTAAAAACATTAAGCCAAATAATGCGACTATGATGAATAGCACTTGCCAACGCATCGCCAGCTTATTAGTAAGCCACGTTTGCTGTAGGTTATGCAATCCAGTAATAAAGTTCGGCACCTGCATAGCGCTTTTAGCTTTTAATAGCATTAAACTTGGGTAGAGTAGCAATACACATAATAAAGCCCCCAGCAGCCCTGCCATGGTGAAGACCGCAATTTGTTTAAATAATATTAATGGCGTAAACACCAGTATTAAATATCCGGCAGTAGTTGTCAGAAAACCTAATAACAATGAACTACGAATATTGTGCAATGGGTTTGCTATTTTAGCTTGAGAAAAACGCAATTCACTTAGGGCATGAAAACTATAATCGGCTGCTATACCAATTAACGTCACTGCAAACACTAACGTTAAAACATTGACCTCAGAAAACAATAATCGCAGTGCAGTGTAGCCATAAATCATACTGACTAAAACGACGAATAACGTGCAGAACACACTCAATACACTTCGGTAGATAACCATGATCAATAACAAGGTTGCGAGTACAGAAATCCCCCCAAAAAGGGCCATTTCACTTTGGGCGCTGGAGCTTGCACTCGCAGTAAAAAAAGCAGCCCCAGTGGCCAAGTAATCCACACCTGTATCTTGTGTTAATGCTTGCTGTTTAAGAGAAGCGACGTTTGCTGCAATCTTTTTCGCAACATTTAAATCTAAACCCGTGCCATTACTCATAAAGTTTACGAGTACATAATAGCGAACCTGCTCTACAGCCTCGCTTTTAGTCGCAATTAAAAAGCCATCATAGTTTTTAAGTTGCGCTGAAGGTAATCGTTGTTGATTAAAAAAGTCGGCTAGGGCTAAGGTTTTGTCGCTTTGCAAAGTAGCTGCAACCCAAGGCGACGCCACGTCATTAAGGAGGTTAAATTGGTAATTGAATAAGCGTTGACTATCGTTTGCTTGCAACAAGTATCGATATTGCTCACTGATAAAAGCATGCGGATAATTAAGGTAATCACGCACTATTGAGTCAAGTTTGGGTAAAGCATCAAACTTTACATTGACAGCAATACCCGTAATTTCATTTAACGACTTAGCCGCTCTCTGGGCATACTTAATTGCCGTGGCTTTATCTTGATGACCCACTAATAAAAGATGCTGACGTAATTGCTGTTGTTCTAATTGGTCGATAACGAGTTGTATTTCTGGATCTTGTTCTACGCTAAATATTTGATTGAGATCAGCAACAATCGTAAATGACTTAAATAGCCATAAATAAGTCAAACCCGCTAATATAACAGCAAACTGTATGCACCATACAACGAGCTTAGTGCGTGAGCTTAATGGCTTCCATGTCACCTTGACTAAGCTCCTTAGTGGTTATTTTCATAATAATATTGGTATGATTATTCTGTTGGTCGGTTATCACTATCTCACGTTGGCTATCACCTTCTCGGCACAGTTTTACTTGCTTAAACATCTTTGCTACTTCAATTAAAGTTGGCACTAATTGGTAACAACCAGTTTGATCTTCAGTGGTTATTTGCCAATCAGAGTTCTTGATCTGGCCACTTAATAAGTTAGCTAATAGCTGGTTTATTTGTTTATCTTGGGTCAGTACTTGATAATCTTGGTCAGTATCAGTACGCCGATAAATTCCACTAGTTAAAAGCAGTAGCTCACTTTTTACAGGCAAAAGTGTATGCCAATAAACTTGTCGATCGAAAATAACAAACTCACCTTGTGACTTAATGGCCCGTTTTAAAAAGGTGAAATGCTTTGCTTGGCTAAACTCTCCTTTACCTTGCTTAACTTCAAACTCACTGAAATCACTTTGTGCAAAACAGTTAGTTACCAAGCAAACGAATAACACCGCTACTAGCCATATAGTACAGCAAATGTTACTCAACATATGTACGTACTTTATCGATAAGTACAGCGGGAGATTCAAACTGTAATTCTTGGTTTTGTAAATCTAAGGCGACTTGAATTGTATGGGCTTTAGTCAACACCTTCTGGCTGTCTAAACATTCAATTTTATATTCGATTTTGAGCCGTGTTTCGTACTCAACCAAACTCGCATGAATGCGTATGTGCGAACCAAACACGGCCGATGCAACATACTTTAGACGCATATCAACAATCGGCCACATATAACCTGAGTGTTCCATCGCATTGTAATTATAGCCAATTTTGTCAAGTAATACGCACCGAGCATCTTCTATGTATTTAACATAGTTCCCATGCCAAACAATGCGCATAGGATCTAAATCATAAAATGGCACCACCATGTCAACATGGGCAGTTACTATTGCGTTGGATTTTTTCATCTTATACCTTCACTTTATTGGTAAAGCGACCAACGTTGAGTTTGAATATACTCAATGGTTTGACGCAATAACTTATCAGTTGGGCGATCTTCTTCTAATAAATCAAAAAAGCCGGCTACATCATCAATCATCGCTGTAATTTCAGGATTAAGTGCTGCGGCATCGATTTCATTATTTAAAATACGAATGCGCACACCTTGAACTGCCGCAAGTAAAGTCGCAGCTAATACTTGCTCTGTGAGTTGTAAAATCCGTAAGCAATCACGCGCAGCTATAGTTCCCATACTCACTTTATCTTGATTGTGACACTCAGTTGAACGAGAAAACACACTCGCTGGCATGGTTAGTTTTAATGCCTCAGCTGTCCAAGCAGAGCAGCCAATTTGAATTGCTTTAAAGCCATGATTAATAAAGCGACGCTCACTTGAAGCCGCACTTAAATTAGAGGGCAAACCATGGTTCATTTTCACATCAACTAGGGTGGCAATTTGGCGATCAGCCAAGTCTGCTAAGTTAGCCACACAGTTCTTCATTGAATCCATTGCCATGGCGATATGGCCGCCGTAAAAGTGACCGCCATGTAGCACATGCTCACCGACACCATCGATAATCGGATTATCATTAGCACTATTAAGTTCATTTTCAATCATGCTTCTCAGCCACGGTAGGCTGTCTTCTAACACACCAATAACGTGAGGAGCACAACGGATTGAATAACGATCTTGTAGGCGATGTGAATTACGTGGATGTTCTACATGATTTAAATCAGTTTGAATGCGCTTTGCCACATTTTGCTGACCCGGATGTGGTTTAACACTAAATAGAATATCATCAAAATGATTGCTGTTACCTTTAAGTGCAATACTTGCAAGCGCGGTAATACGGGTCATTAAACGACTTGCGTATTCACTACGATCATAAGCTTGACAAGCAAGCGCTGTCATCACCGCTGTGCCGTTCATTATTGCTAAGCCTTCTTTCGGACGTAGGGTAATAGGCTCGAGACCTTCTTCTTTAAAGGCCGCTAATGAGTTAACAACTTGATCCTTATAATAGGTGTCGCGCTCACCAATTAAACTTCCTGCCACATATGAAAGCGGCGTTAAGTCACCACTTGCACCCACTGATCCTTCTTGCGGGATAACAGGGATAATATCACGATTGATCATTTCAACGAGTAGTTTTAGTAAATCCCAGCTAACACCTGAATAGCCTTGTGATAATGACGCTAAACGGCTAGCTAAAATCAATTTACCTTGTTCTGGCGTAAAAAAATCACCCAAGCCACAACCGTGGAAGCGTGTAAGGTGCATAGGTAACTCATTTACTAATGCTAACGGGATCTCTACCGTACACGAGTCACCATAGCCAGTGGTTACACCATAAATATGGCCTTCTTCAGCTAAAAGCTTATCTAAAAAAGCGACGGCTGAATCAATTTTTTCAGCAAACTGGCTATCACCAGATAGCGCGACGCTGCGGTCTTCTTTTACAACACTAATAATGTCTTCAATCGTTAAACGGCCTGCGCCAAATAAAAGGTGTGTTGATTTATTGTTTTCCATTTACTACTGTCTCCAGATATTTAGCTAGGCTTTGAATCTTTGTCGCTGGCTTTTTGCCAAAAGTTAAAAAAATTGTACCATTGATAAGGCGCTTTTTTACAATAAAACTCAAGACGCTCAGCAAACTTTGTTGCCATTGCTTGAAAATGCGCTTGGCGCTCTTTGCGTTTTACTTTAATGGGGTCGGCAAACTTCTCAATATAGGTTCTATAGCGCCCGTGTTCATTAATGCAAAACATTAGAAACACTGGGCATTCCATAATGTTCGCCAGCGCGAATGGACCAACAGCAAAAGGGGCTTGTTCCCCTAAAAACGGCGCTTGATGCACACTTGTTGGGTTATTGACCGAGGTTCTATCAGCAAAGATAACCACTGCTTCACCATCATCAATTTTTTGTTTTAGTTTAATCGTGTCATCAGGACCGAAGTTATTAATATGAATAAAATTAATGGCCGCTTCTTTGTTTACTTTCTTTAAGAAATTATTGAATGACGGGGTATGCTCATTATAAGTGATCACATTAAGTGGACGCTTATTATCACCCATACTAAAAATTGCGCGGCATATTTCCATATTACCTAAATGAGCACTAAAGATAACCGCCCCTTTGGCTTGCACTAACTCTTGATAACCGTCAGGGGTCGCAATCTCAATATCTTTGATATTTACTTTACCAAGCCAAGCATCAAACTTATCGAGAATTGCCATACCAAATGAAAAATACAATTTAAAACCTTGCTTAAAGCGCGCTAAGCCGACCCGCTTTTGCCCACCCATGCTGGTGTTTAAATTGTCTAAGTAATGCCAAATCGCATGTCGTGATAAACGTCCCGTAATATAAAAGTAAAACATCACAGGCGTTAATACGACTTTAAATAACCATTTGCCAAATACTTTATAAATAAACACTAACACTTCAATACCAAACATCGAGCCACGCTCTTTTAATTGTGACCAATGAAAAGTACTGTCGTTGTGCGGTTGCTGTGGTTTGTTGTTATCTGACACAGTGTTTATTACTTCCTATTTAAATTTATTCGCGATGAGCCGAGGTAAACGCAGCAACATACCAAAAAATAAACGCGTATGCATTTTTGATATCAAAACATTATCTTCCCATACATTAAAGTGGGATACACCATTTTCTGGGTACAATACTTTGGTTTTAATGAACTCAACGGGTGTGCCCTGCCAATAAAGCTTTACCATGACCTCAATATCAAAATCCATCTTATTGCCTAAGCGCGTGTTATTTATTAACTGCACATAAGCAGCTAACGGATAAACCCGAAAGCCACACATAGTGTCTTTAATTTTGAAAGAAAGCGTTTCAATATAGACCCAAAAGTGAGTAATAAAACGACCGTAATAGCGCCCTTTAGATATTGACTCATCATAAACAGGCTGACCGCTGACCAATGCCGTGGGAGCAAACTTAGAGCGTGTGATTAGTTGCTCTACATCATTCAAGTCGTGCTGACCATCCGCATCAACTTGTATAGCATGGCTCCATCCTGCTTGGTGGGCATGAGCTAACCCTGTTTGTACAGCAGCACCTTTACCACCATTTTGCGTTCTACGAACAAGCGTGACCAGAGCAAACTCTCGCTCAACATCCTCTAACACTGTTTGAGTTTGTTGATTACTGCCATCATCGACCAAAATAATTGGTAAATTAAAACTCACTAAAGCTGCGATGGTATCGCGAATCACTAAATGATGATTGTAATTTGGGATCACAAATCCGTATTGGCTGCTCATGATCAGTTCGCCTTATTCATCTGCAAGTACCACTTTGCCAGAGGCATGCTGACCATGTGTGGAACTGTAGCTAAAGCTAAATTTATTTGCTTTGATTTTTTTCAAACACAGGTCAACCTCATAATTAGGCTGTACAATAATTTGAAATTTCAGGGCATCAATCGACACTGTTTTAGTGCAATCGACCGCCATAAACTCTGTTAAATAGTGCATCACCCAGTCAAGCTGTGCTACACCAGGTAAAATAGCAGCCTGAGGAAAATGGCCTTGGAAATAATAGAGATTTTCAGGAATTGTTAACTTTAGCAAAACGTGTTTATCACTTTGCTCAATCAGCTGACAATCAGGTTTATATACAAAATCAGTCAAACAACTTCTCCAACTGCGCTTTATTAAGTTTACCCTGCGAGTTGTGTGGCAACTCAGTTAAATAACGATACTTTCTAGGTATCACTAAGGGTTCGAAAAATGCTTTTAAATGTGTTTTTAATGCTTGAGAAAACTTAAATTTGCCAAGCTGCTCTAATGCCTGCTCGCCAGCCTCTGTTAATACTAATACAGCGGCAATTTCATCTCGCTTGCCAGTACTTGTATCATGTTGCAGTAATAAAACATAACTATCTACAACCCAATCAGACTGGTTTACTCTGAGGCTTATTTCATCGAGTGAACAACGTTTTTCTTCTATTTTGACAATCCGGTCAGCGCGACCTAATAAATTAAACTGGTTATTTGTCAATAACTGCACCCGGTCATCCGTCTGATACCACTGCCCATTATCAACATAAGGAGATGAAATAATAAGTCGCTGACAATCATCGAGTTTAAGCTTAATTGTTGAAAAAGTCTGCCAATGACCCTGGCTGTTTTGTCTACGCCAAGCAATACCACCGGTTTCTGTACTGCCTAATACTTCTATTGGCGAATCACCGAGTTGACTCGCCAACTGCATAGCCGCGGCGGTTTTTAGTGGCCCACCTGATGAGAATAATCCACGTATTCTATGCTTTATAGCCACAAGCACATTATCTTGTACTAATCGATGATAATAAGCAGGGCTGCTGATCACAACAAAGTCATGATCATCATTTTGTTGATTTATAAAGTGCAGTAAATGCTCTGGGTAATCAAAGCTATTAAAACAGACATCGCGCCCACTATACAGTGGCCACAAAACCTTAAACAATAAACCATAAATGTGCTGATGCGACACCGTGGCAACCATCATGGTTTGTTGCATTTGATCAGCAAATTGCTGTTCCAACTCTTTAACTTCAATCAATAACTGGGAAAAGGTTTTATCAATTGCTTTTGGCGTCCCACTTGAGCCAGAGGTAAAAAATCTAATCGCGGCGTTTTCATCAACCTTAATGGCAGTATTTACCACATGCTCAACACTAATGTGTTTATTAAAAGCCACTTCTGCACAGGTGTTATCGGCTATGCCAGTGAATGCCTCAGCTTGTGCTAAGCACTGTGCAAGCTGCTCTGGTTGGCCATTTTGTGGCAATACAATGGACTTGTTTGCGGCTAATAACGCAAAAAACAAAACACTGAATTGGTAACTGTCAGCATCAAATAATAACCATGTTTGTTCATCACGTGCAGCAAATACACGTGCATGGGCATGTACTTGCTGTTGCCAAATGGCATAGCCATGATTTTGACAATAAAAGTAGGTCTTGTTAGTCGGCCATTTCATTTGATTTATTTTTTGCCTTTTGAAACTTTCTTATTATAAATTCTACGACCATTAATATCCCTATTAACAAATAGGAAATTAAACCATTATAGGTTAGCCAAACCACTGGTTCTGGATGAAAAATCGTTGCTGTCGCAATTAATCCATTAATGATAAAAAATCCACACCATACTTTTGTTACTTTACGGGTGTAACGCTTGCCGTGCTCGTCAAGCGTTTCAAATTTACTGGCAATCACTTCAATAAAACTAGGTGGGTTGTAAAGTGAATAGGCAAATACAGCTAAAAAGCAGCTACTTATTACCACTGGGTAAAACTTCAGTGCCAATTCAGAGTTAGCAAAAGTCGCAAAACTTAATACAGCTATACCACTGATAGTTATTATTTTCATGTGTGCAAAATTAACTATACTGCTTTTTGTTAACCAGTATCGCGCTAAAAGCACCACAATAAAGAGTGCAGCAATTAACGCAGGCTCGCTAAACTGCAAGCCAAAATACACGGCTAGTGGATATAGAAAAAGTAACCCAACTAGCACGGCTTTATTCATTAAGCGTCTGCTGTCATCAGTTTTTCAACTGCATCAATGACGTCTTGCACTGTACGGACTTGTTTAAAGTCATTTGGCTCGATTTTTTTACCGGTTTGCTCACGTAATTTAACGACCAAATCAACCGCATCAATGCTGTCTAAATCAAGGTCTTCGTATAGATTCGCGCTGTAGGTAATATCTTCTGCATCTATTTCAAAATCCTGCTCTAGGATTTCGCTTAGCATTGCAAAAATTTTATCGCCATTATTCATGTTTTCATTACTCATAGTTACTTCCAAACAATGCAGAGTGACTGCAGTTTATTATGCCCGTGTTGAGGCAATAAAATCACACAAGGTTTTAACCGAGTAAAAATGTTTTTTACTGTCATCGGTATTACCATCAATTTTTACGTCATAAGCTTTTTTAATCGCGACACCTAATTCAAGTGCATCAATTGAATCAAGGCCTAAACCATCGACGAATAACGCTTCATTATCATTAATATCTGATGCTTCTATATCTTCCAAATCAAGGGTTTCAATGATTAGTTGTTTTACTTCAGTGCTTAAATCACTCATGTTTTAATTTTTCCTCGTTAAAATAAGCTTGTAAATCGCGTGTTAGTTGTCTAACAGTGTTAGTTACATGATCACCTTTTAAATAAGGTTTTATCTCATAAATCGGTAGCACGCGCATTTTAAAGGTAAAGCGACGATCAGTCACTTGATACCACTTTTGCCCTTTGGTCAGCGTGACCGGTGACACATCTATCAAAATCGGCAACATATCGACTTCAGTGCGAAGCGCGATATTTGCTGCACCTCGTTTAAATTCCCATGGCTTTTCGGGAACACTTCGCGTACCTTCAGGGAATACAATCAAGTTATTACCACAGGCAAAACTTTGCTGACACTGATTTAAAAAACATTCAGGATCAGCATCATTGTTGATATAACCCGTAGCCTTTACAACACCTTTTAAAAATGGATTTTTCCAAAGGTCCGCTTTGACGACACAATCAGCATTTCTGACTATCGAAATTAGCACCACCACATCTATCAAAGAAGGATGATTGGCGATAATTAGCTGTCCTTTCGCATTTTTTATTGCATCTAATTTATCAAGATCGATTCGTAAAATACCAACTAGGCGCATATAACCGACAAAAAATTTAAACGAATAATGTACCGCGGTGCGAGCCGCTTGATTTCGTTGGTTTATATCCGAATAAAGTAAACGTTGAATTGAAAACACCAGAACCGATAAAACCAAGCCTCCGCCGCTAAATAAAGCAAACGCACTGCCTGTAGCTATTACGCGATATAGTTTAGTGAATGAAGCTTTCATATCTGACTTAACTGCCATTGATAGCGTTTTGAATCAAGCACTAACTGTTTATTATTTGAATAATAAAAACGCAAAAATGCCAATGCCTGTAATTGTGATGACTCAGTACCACTAGGCTGGTTATGACTGGTAAATTCCAAATTAATGCACGCTTGCGATGTGCTTTTCTCTATTAACAAAGCCACAGCAACGTTATCAGGACTTTGTTGCACATAAGGTTGATATTGCTCCGGTACGGCTAAATCACTATATACATATAAAATACGGTCATAATTGTAAGCATGTAATTTTGAGACCGCATCAACCAAGCCCATAAAAAAGCTATCTTCGCCAGCCGACACAGCAGACAAAGGCGCTTTATTACCGGTAAAGATGCTAAATAAACCACCTACAGCGTTATGAACAGATAAACCAAAATGGGTTGGAGATAATGCCTCTTTACTTGCTACATCAGCAATTAATTTGCTTGTTTTGTGTAAATCCCCATGGCGAGATGAAAATACGCTAGGTACTGTTTGTTCATAGGATTCACAGGCAGCAAGTGCACAATGCAGCGTTAATTTAGCAAACGGACTAAGACGCCTGCGCTGCATAGCTGGCATTTGTTTCAATTCAGGAAAAGTTAACGTTCGAGTGTTTAGACTTCTATTATTAGCAAACGCATACCAATCCTCGGTACTAGCCTTACCATCGCCCCAAGCAACACATTTTTTTACAACAAATTTCAACGTAACAATCCCTATTACAAAGGTGATGAGAAAAAGAGGCTAGATTCTACAGCCCTGCATGCTCGGATTCAAGTAGAAGACACTAATCTTTGCCACGTTCGCTGGAAAAACCAGCATTTTCCACTATTTTAACTGAACAATGACGTATTTTATCATCTTCATGCCACACTACTAAGATAGCAATATCAATGATCCCACTTTCCATGTCAGCTTGAGCTAATAGTTGATTCTTTTTCATTCCTGACTTATCTGAGCCGATAAATAAATTAGGGCCGTTAATAAAATAAGCACTAGCAAGGTAATAATTAGCGGCATTGCCCACACTCGCAACAAAGCTAAGCGGCTTAATGGCTTCACAGTTGTGTACGTCAAGCAACATAGATTGCATTAAATCACTAGAAAAATAATCAGCGCAACTGTACAAGCCAATCCGCGAGGTTAAATCAATGCCCTGCTTTGCCCTAAAAACGGCCAATAAGGCAATCAGTGTAAATGCATCCATTCTACGAACTGTTAAACCTGTCTCTTGTTTTATTTGCTGGCGCAGTGCTTTTATATCCAGTGATTTATCTAAACTAACTAATGAGTTTGCAAGTACGTTCATCATCTAAGCCTTATGCCTTTGCATCACTAACGCTGCGTTATTGCCACCAAAACCAAAGTAGTTAAGTAGCACAGTGTTTACCTGCGTAAAGTCTGGCTTTACATAAAACGGCCACATTAATTCTTTGCTATCGTGAGCATAACTTGCCACTACGTAATTTTGTTGTTGCTGACATTGCTGGTACAAGGCTATTTCAATAACACCACACGCTCCCAAGGTGTGACCTGTAAAAGGCTTGAAAGCGATTAAAGGTGGTTGGTGCTGGTTAAAAACCCTTGTTAATGCGTTGCACTCTGCTTCATCGTTACCAAGCGTTGCTGTGCCATGAACCTTAACAACATCAATCTCGCTAGCACTAATACCGGCATCGCTAAGCGCATCGCTGATCACTTGCGCAATATGGCTGCCGTCTTCTTGCGTCATAGTTAAACTGTAAGTATCACAAGCAGAAGCACCACCTAACAACTTAAACTGACACTGCTCAGCTGCTTTTTCAGATAGGTACAATGCAGCAAGGCCTTCTCCTAACACCAGACCGGAGCGCCCTTTAGCAAATGCGGCTAAGCCAGATTGACTAATCAAATCTAGCGACTTAAACCCTTCGACTGTTAAAGGATTATAAAATTCACAGCCAATGACTAGCGCATTGTCTATTTTACCTTGGGCAATTAAGCGTTTTGCGTATAAACATGCATTAGCGCTAGCGGTACAGGCCGTACTAAAAGTAAATTCTAAGTCATTGAGCCCATAACGCTGAACTAAAGCCCGATTTATTTTGTTGGTTGTAGAGAGCCAAAGTTCATCACTGGCACCAATATCAACTGCACTGATATCTAATGATGTTGAACCTAAAAACAAACATGTGGCTTTAAGATCCTCAGCAGTTAATGAAAGTTTTGCAAACAGCGGTAATAACAATTGATCAAAGTAAGCTAAAATGTCGCCAAATTGACAGTTGTCTATTTCATCTCTAAATGATTTAAACGCCACTACTTCACTTTCGTTAGTCTGTACTTTATTGCTTGTTTCAGTGCCTAGCGTTGCACACATCACTTCACTGGCATTTAAATAGACACTGCGTAAAGCCATTATTTTTCGCGCTCACTAACAATAAAATCAACAATAGTATCAATAGACTGCAAATGCTTACGAGTTTCTTTCGAGCCCTCAACTTTAATACCAAAATGCTGCTTTAGTACTAAAGATAATTGCAACGCGTCTAATGAGTCTAAATTTATGCGTGACTGACTACCAAATAAAGGCTCTGAGTCGATAATGTCTTCAGGGGCAAAATCATCTTCTTTGTCACACTCGGTAATAATCAGCTGCTTTAATTGTAGTTTTAGTTCGGCTAATTCCATGTCAAATTCCTCATTTTTTTATTAAATATCCATAGAGCGGCACTAAAGCATGACAATGAAAAACCCCAAAGTAATACGCTGTAATGCCAAAAACTGTGTGTCATTGTCTCGCCCATTATTAACCTTAAAATTTGTGCTGACCAATACATAGGCGAACCATTTGCCAGTGCTGCAAGATTGCTTGGCATGATCTCAAGCGGCACCATAAAGCCACTCATTGCCGCTAGGATGATATTCACCCCTCCCCCAACAACAATAGCTTGCTCATAGCTTGATACTAAACTGGCTAAAAATAATGCAAAGGAAATAGCCGCAACACTTAAACTGATTAATGCAATCACACACAAGCTCAAGCTGTTTAGAGATAGTAGCGGCAATTCTAAACAATACGGGATCACCACGCAGCCTATTAACGCTAATAACACTGTTTGCACTAAGCTTACGAGTGTATAGGCACATGCTTTATTATAAAAGTAACGCGCCATGCTAATAGGGTAGGTTTTTAACCGCACTAAGGTGCCATTATTTCGCTCGTTTATAAAAGTTAAAGAGACTGGTAACACAATAAAATACACGCCAAACACCCACCATGCAGGAATACTATTTAATGCTGGGTTGTGTAGCGCTTTTGCAGGAGTATTGGCAAGTAAATAATTGACATCAGATGCTGTGATTACTGCGTTTATTTGCTCATCAATAACGGCATCGGCGTCTAAATCACCAGTTTCGAGCATATATAAATAAAGTTTCAGTTGTGCCAAACACGCTTTCACTTTTTCTCGCAGTAATAAACGTGTTTGTGGGGCAAGATCATCACTTATAATAAGTTGTAACTGGCTTGTACCTTGGCGCATAAGGATTTGTTGATCAAACTGCGGATTGATAATCAACTGACTGACTTGCTCGGTTCTGCTTTTATTAGCGCTAATAGTAAACCCTTGTGCTTGCAGTAACTTAGTAATAACCAGGCTGTGTTGGCTATTATTTTCACCCGCCACTGACAGTACCAAGTTCTGCTGTATACTTTGTTGTGACTGACTACTTGCCATGGTCATAATCACCATGAACACGATGGGCATAAGCAATAAGACTGCTAAACTGTGCAAATCATTAGCAATTAAGCGCGCTTCTTTTTTCAGTGTGTGAATTAACATGCCTGCTCCGAAAACAACGCCCGATAAAGCTGCTCAATTTGGTTATCAGAAAAATTAACAGACTTTATTTCATCACTAAGCTGACTTAAAGCGCTAAAAAGACTGCCAAGTAGCTTGGTGTCTGAAATAGTCAACTGATACTGAGCCTCACTAATCACTCTTAATTGCTCTGTAAATAACGCTAACTGCATCTGAGATAAACGGTTTTTAGTAATAAAGTTAAGCGTGAATTGAGCACTGTTAATAGCTTGGTTGGCGACAACTTTACCGTCTTTTATAAACACTACATCGTCACATAATTGCGCCACTTCGTATAACAAGTGTGAGGTGTAAACCAAGGTTTTTCCTTGTTTTTTTAAATCCTGCAACAAACTAATAATGGCATCACGAGAGAGCGGATCGATTCCCACAGTCGGCTCATCTAAAAATATAATATCAGGTTGTTTGCTCAGTGCGATTGCGATATTTAAACGCCGTTTATAGCCACCTGAAAGTGTACTTGCTCGTTTATTAGTAACCGCTTGTAAATTGCAGGCAGCAATTGCGGATTCAATATACTGAGCATGTAAACGGCGATTTTTTTCACTTATTGCAACAAAAAAAGCAAGATTATCATACACAGTTAGCTCTTCATAAAAGGCAAAATCTTGTGGTACTAAAGCCACTTTTTTTGCTATTGCCTGTTTTAGGCTTAACTGTTGATAATGCGGGTACTCTATCCGTCCTGCAGCAGGGGCTAACAAGCCAGTCATTAACGAAATTAATGTCGATTTACCTGCGCCATTTGGGCCTAAAATAGCGGTGCATGTCCCTTGTTTTAACTGCAGTGAGACAGCATCAACCGTCAACCGTTCAGCCCCTTTATAAGCAAAGCTAAGTTGTTGTAGTTCCAACATGATAGGAGCTATTTTTGCCATAAGGTATCCTGCGCCATGATTACTGTCCTTGTTGTTATTTTAATTATAAACGTTGCGCAAGGTTAAACGCCTCGCCAATAGCCCGTTGTAAATCTAGTTTTTCGGCTTTTAATGCACCACCAATATAGCTTACAGGAATAGATAGTTCATCTAGCTGCTGATGATTACAAGGTAATACGGGTTCTTGCCCACTACAAATCACAACATGGTCGACCGCCAAAATCCGCTCTCTTTTTCGTACGCTGATATGTAACCCTTGTTGATCAATTTTAGTGTAATTTACCGCAGCTAACATCTTAACACCTTGATGTTTTAAATGTTCACGGTGGATCCAACCTGTGGTTTTCCCCAAGTCAGCCCCATGCTTTCGTAACTTTCGCTGTAATAAGTACACTTTAGGTGCTGTATCAGCACTGTCTGCTTTCGGCTGTTTATTTATCACACCACCCGGTGAATTCACCGTTAAATCAATGCCCCATTGATTCGAAAAACCCTGCGCAGTTTGTTGCACACTGTGCCCAGATTGATTGCCAGTAATAAAACTTGCAACATCAAAACCTATGCCACCAGAGCCGACAATCGCCACATTGCCTTTAATTGACACGCTACCATCTAACACTGCTTGATAGCCGACCACTTTCGGGTCATCAATTCCCACAATATCAGGTGTATAGCCCTTCACCCCAGTAGCAACAACACAATGATCAAACTGAGCCAAGGTTGCAGTATCCGCTTGTGTATTCATGCAAACTTTCACATTAAGGCTCGATAAACGATTTTTAAAATACCGTAATGTTTCTTTAAACTCTTCTTTACCCGGGATATTTGCCGCTAATAAAAGTTGCCCACCAAGCTGGTTGCTTTGTTCAAACAAGCTCACTTTATGGCCTCGCTCAGCAGCATAAATTGCGCAGGCCATGCCCGCAGCCCCACCCCCGATAATAGCTATCTGTTTACTTTGTGTAGCTTTAGCTGTCAGTATTAAGGTTTCATTACATGCGCGAGGATTAACAATGCATGAAGCGGGTAAATTAACAAAAATATTATCGAGGCAAGCCTGATTACACGCTATACAGGTATTGATCTGTGCACTTTGGTTGTTATGTGCTTTGGTAACAAATTGGCTGTCAGCTAAAAATGGTCGCGCCATGGAAATAAAGTCAGCGTGTTCGTCCGCTAATAATTGCTCTGCGACTTCCGGGGTGTTGATACGATTACTGGTGATCACCGGCACCGAAACCGCCGCCTTTAAACGTTGGCTCAATGACGTAAATAGCGCCCTAGGAACACTGGTTACAATAGTCGGCACGCGTGACTCATGCCAGCCTATGCCTGAGTTGAGCATATCGACTCCAGCATCCTCAAGCGCATGTGCAAGCTGTAATACCTCAGCAAAAGTGCTGCCATCTGCTACTAAATCCAGTAATGATAACCTAAATACTAATAAAAATTCAGGGCCTACGGCTTGGCGAACATGTTTTACAGTTTCAATCGCAAAACGAATCCGATTTTCATAACACCCACCCCACTCATCAATGCGCTTATTGGTCGCTTTAACAATAAACTGGTTAATTAAATAACCTTCTGAGCCCATGATCTCAACGCCATCATAGCCTGCTTGTTTAGCAAGTTTTGCACATTGCGCAAAATCATTAATTTGTTTTTCTATTTCAGCGGTGGTTAATTCTTTTGGCATGTAAGGACTGATCGGTGCCTGAATGGCCGAAGGCGCGACTTGCTGAGGCTGATAGCCATAACGACCGGCGTGAAGTATTTGCATGCATATTTTAGTACCGTGTTGTTTTACGGCATCTGTTATGAGCTTATGCTGTGCCACCCCAGTTTGGCAATCAAGTACACTTCTATTCGGTGCCAGTATGCCTTCGGGGTTCGGAGAAATTCCCCCTGTGATTATTAAACCGACCCCACCCTGTGCACGTTCACCGTAAAAAGCAGCGAGACGAGTAAAGCCATCTGGTAGCTCTTCTAAATTTGTATGCATAGACCCCATTACCACGCGGTTTTTCAGCGTAGTAAAAGCTAAATGATAAGGGGCAAATAATCGACTGAATGACATACAAACTACACAACTCTGGTACAAAACCGCGCTAGAGTAGCAAGCTTTAATAATGACTGCAAAAATTACCCACTAATTTTCTTCGCAGCATATTAAACAGTGCATTTTATAGTCAAAATTAAAAATAAGGGCTTGTTGAATACCTAAACCGGCATTATGATAAAACTCAATTAACAGATAAAACGTTTTTACACTCTGTTTTTATTAATTTTATTTTACTATACCAACAAGGAATGGTTATGTTTTCATTCAAGCCTTTAATAATTGGCTTAACATTAGCAACCTTATCAAGCTCAGCATTTGCCCTGACAACAATAGAGCAGCGCGATTATGATCGTTTAGTTTCTGGTGATTTAACCGAAGTAAAAAAAGCCGCACAATCAATAGTCGCTAATAATACCAACAATGCTCAAGTGTTAGATGTACTAGCCGAATTTGTCGCACAAAACTATTTACATGCACCGGATTATCAACTCGATACCATTGCATGGGCGTGTCGCGCACTAGGTGAAACAGGTAACCCACGTTACCGAGAGTTACTCACTAGCATTGTAAACAGTAATGCTCATAAAAAAGTTCGTAAATACGCGAAACGCTCACTAAAAAGCTTACCTTCTACTGATGCGAGCCAATACGTTGTTGGTAGTATTGATTTAAAGAGCATACAAAAAGCGCCTGTTACAAACGGTTCATCATTAACTGGTGATGATAAAGCAATGTTTGATATTGCTTCAGGAAATTTAATTGAAATCAAAATGCTCGCGCAAAAATACACCACAAGTGGTATTCCTTCGCAACAAGTTGGCGACACCCTGGCTGAATATTTTGCCCAAAACTACAAAACGGGGCAACAACATCAATACGATACACTCGCATGGGTATGTAAAGGCTTAGCAACAGATAAAAACGGTCGCTATAAAGCCTTAATTGAAGATGCCGAAGAAAATAGTCCTATCCGCGCAGTGCGCAAGCATTGTCCTGACGAAATCGAAGGCAAAGGCCCTTACTATCAGGCAGGTACGGTTGACCTAATAGAAGTAGAAAAACAACTACAATAATACAGGGTCTGTAGACGTTATAAGGTCTACAAAACTTAATAACAACGCCGCATTTTAGCGGCGTTTTTTATTGTTCACTTTAATTTGAATCTCGCTATTTTGGCTAAACTCAAAGACAGCATCTTCAGGGGATGGCTGGCCAAACATCAAATTTGGGTTATTTGAAAAGCCAACCGGTTCTTTGGGTATCGAACTGGCGGCTAAGTCTAGCTCACCATTGCCATTTAAATCCTGAAAAAATCGAACACAATAGCTGCCTGCCTGCAGTGAAGTTGACTGCTCCAATGAGTTGGCTGAAACGACTACTTCTTGCGTGACTAGATTAGGTAACTCTTGCCAGCTTAAAGCCACATTACTGCAATCAAGAATTTGATAATGCACCGTGCCAGTGACCTGTTTAAATTTGGCAAACGAGAGTTTAAGTGTGTGTCGCTCCTTCGCGAAACTTTGGCTCATCATTAAGCTGATGGCTAATAATCCAATGAATTTTTTCATGCCTTACGCTCCTTTCTATGGCTTGAGTACCTATATCTAGGTATAATAACGGACTTTTAGGAAGTTACAAAAGGTTAAAGGATGCGCAAAGTTCTCGTTATTCACTACTCACAAACGGGTCAACTCACTCAAATAGCAGACTCTATCGTCTCACCGATTCAAGGCAGTGAAGATATAATTGTCGACTATCTTAATTTAAAACCAAGTAAGCCTTATCCTTTCCCTTGGCCCTTTTTAACCTTTTTCCATATCTTTCCCGAATGCGTGAAAATGGTTCCGCAGCCAATGGACCTTATAGAGTCTGCCCATGATGACTACGACCTGGTTATTTTAACTTACCAAGTATGGTTTTTATCACCTTCGTTACCTATATCTTCGTTTATGCAGTCTGAACAAGCGATTAAGCTACTCAACAACAAACCTGTTATTACTGTAATAGGTTGTCGTGGTATGTGGCTAAGCGCGCAAGAGAAAATGAAACAACTATTGAGTAATGTAAACGCTAAGCTCATTGATAATGTGGTACTAAGTGATGAATGCGGCACCGGTTTTAGCTTTTTAGCCACACCACTTTGGATGTTTTCTGGGAAAAAGAAATCAGTATCTTGGGTGCCAGCAGCGGGTGTAGCACAGCACGAAATAACCGCAGCAAGTCGTTTTGGCGTTGCTATCAAAAAAGCCTTATTAACCTTAGAGCCCGGGCACACATTAGATAAACCCGTGCTTAAAGGACTAGGCGCAGTCAAGGTGAACGAAAAGTTTATAGCCAGCGAACGTGTAGGCCAACATAGCTTTAAAATATGGAGTAAAATTTTAGCTACACTTGGCCCGATGCATTCAACGCGCCGAAGTTGTGGGCTATTGATCTATGTGTTATTTTTGCTGACCTTAATCATTACTGTTGTGCCAATAACAGCACTCATAAAAAAATTAATTGCCCCCTTAACTAGAAAAAGAATAGCCAAGCAAAAAGCCTATTTTGCTGAGCCATCTGGAGAGTAACCGTCCGTTATGGAAAATGCTGTATATATAAATAACTTACACGCTGTCTTACCCAATAGTCCTGTAAGCAATAAAGAAATGGAAGTCGTTTTAGGTGAGGTTGGCGGACAACGCTCCCGCGCAAAACCCGTTATATTACGGAGCAACCAGATAAAAACCAGATACTACGCCATTGACCCCGAAACTGGTGAATACAACTACACCAATGCGTCATTGGCTGCGGATGCAGTGCGTGGTTTGTTTAATAAGCTAGGCACACAACTTGAACAACTTGATTGCTTAGTAGCAAGTACGTCAATGGCTGACCAAATCATGCCTAATCACGGTGTGATGGTTCATGGCGAGCTTAAAAACCCTAGCCTTGAGGTCATCTCAACCGCCGGTATTTGTTTATGCGGAATCACCGCACTTAAATACGCTTATTTAAATGTAAAAGCAGGCGAAAGCCAGCACAGTGCAGTGGTAGCCAGTGAGCTTGCTTCAAATGTCATGCATTCGCGTAATTTTAATGCTGAGAGCGAACATAAAGTTGCAATGCTAAACCAAAAGCCTGAAATCGCCTTTGAAAAAGATTTTTTACGTTGGATGCTTTCTGACGGTGCTGGTGCTGCATTATTAAGTAACAAAGCCAACGACCACGGCTTGTCTTTACGTATAGACTGGATTGATGTCACTTCGTATGCTGATCAACTCGAGGCATGCATGTACGCCGGTGCTGAAAAAGTTAACGGTAAGCTAAAAAGTTGGACACGTTTTGATTCACAAGAGCGCGAACAGCACTCTATTTTATCAGTAAAACAAGACGTAAAACTGTTAAATGAAAATATTGTAAAATACACCGTAGAAGACGCACTGAGCAAGATAGTTCAAAAGCGAGGCATTAAAGCTTGTGATTACGACTTTTTCCTGCCGCATTATTCTTCGGGTTACTTTCGTGAGCGATTATTCGATGGCCTTTGTAATATAGACTTCCAAATTCCGTACGATAAATGGTTCACAAATTTAACGCAAAAAGGCAATACTGGCTCTGCGTCTATCTTTATTATGCTTGATGAACTGTTTAAATCAGGTCAATTAACTGATGGACAAACACTATTGTGTTATGTGCCTGAAAGCGGGCGTTTTTCTAGTGCTTTTATGCAGTTAACCGTGATTAACAAATAATGTGAGTCGCCTGTGAAAAAACATGATGTGCCCCAAGACAACAGCAAAACCTATCAAGGTCAAAACAAACTTGTTTACGCCGTGGATGAGAGCGGCCATTATGAAGGCGTAAAATCATCGGGTTGGGAAGTGGAAAGTTTTGCCACCCAACTGGCTGTTGACTATTTAAACGAGCAAACCAACGAAGCCCTAGCACAAGCGCAACGTGGTGAAGTGTCGCCATTAGCTTATCATATGTTAGCTAGGCGCTTCGATATTCCCACACTCGCTGGCGCCAGCGGTTTTTTTCAATGGCAAATTAAACGTCATTTACGCCCTTCGGTGTTTGCAAAATTGTCTGATAAAAAACTTAATCGCTACTGCGACACCTTAAAAATTAGCCGCGAAGCATTGCTGACTTTGCCCTCACAATAGATACTTTCATGCCTGATATTATTTTACCAATAAACCACCAGCAATCTTCGCATTGTGAAACTGGCGTAGTTGCTACGCTATTGCAGAGCAAAGGCATAGACATGAGCGAGCCAATGGCATTTGGGCTTGCATCGGCGCTTACTTTTGCTTATTTACCTTTTGTTAAAATTAGTGGTATGCCATTGATCGCCTACCGCATGCCACCAAAAACCATCATCAAAAAGGTATGTAAAAAGTTAAATATAGAATTAGAAAGCCGCAAGTTTTCAAGTCCAGAAGCTGGTATGCAAGCACTTGATAACGAGCTTGCAAAGGGCAATTTAGTGGGTCTGCAAAGCTCAGTTTATTGGTTACCCTACTTCCCTGAGGATATGCGCTTTCACTTTAATGCCCATAATTTGGTGGTGTATGGTAAAACCGAGCAAGGTGATTACTTGATCAGCGATCCGGTTTTTGAGAACCCTGTTACTTGCGCATACGATGATTTAAAAAATGCCCGCTTCGCCAAAGGTGCATTGGCTGCAAAAGGCTTAATGTATGTGATTCGCTCAGCGCCAAGCCAATGTGACTTAGCCCCAGTAATAAAACCTGCAATTAAAAAAACCGCTAAGATGATGAATGGCTTAGTGCTGCCTTACTTTGGCCTGAAAGGCATTCGCCACATGGCAAAACAAATACGTATGCTTGATAAAAAGCCCGCTAAATATGCACGGCTTTACTTAGCGCACATTGTACGGATGCAAGAAGAAATTGGTACTGGTGGTGCCGGTTTTAGATTTATGTACGCCAGCTTTTTAGAGCAAGCCAGCGAGAAAACCAATACCCCTGCATTAAAAGAATGTGCTGAGCATACAACTGACCTTGGTGACTTATGGCGTGAGTTTGCAATGTTAGCGGTAAAATACTGCAAAAAGCGTAGCGATATCAACCTAAACGAGATAGCAAATAAGTTAGAGCAAGTCGCAGAGCAAGAGGCAAAATTAAGTAAATTGCTATTAAACGCTATTGCTTAAAAGTTTTTAAGTAAAAAGCCTTATCTTAAGAACGAAAAAAGTCACCCAAGGTGACTTTTTCATACTCACTGTTTATTCATTAGCCAATTATTGAATAGTCTTGCAGTAACGGTTTTGCTGTTTTTCCAACAAAGTCGCTGATTGATAAAGCATTGATAAGCTCTACTCCTTGTGCTTGTTGCTCATCGCTCAGTGGCACATACGGTAATCTAAATACGGGATTTACCGCGCCTGTCATCATCATTGCGGTGTTTATTGCAATCGGGTTTGGCTCGCAAAATAGCCAGTTCATTAAAGGTTGTAATGAGGTATTTAAGGCATCATTTTTAGTATCCATTAACTGGCGGAACAACCCAGGTATAAGATTAGATGTGACCGATATAACACCGTGTGCATTGTGTGTGTGACGTGCATCGTGTGCTTCGTCATCGTTACCTGACCAACACGCAATGCCTTGCTGTTCGTAATGGGCAATACGCTCGTTACCACCACATTCTTTTACACCAATTAAATTAGGGTGTTTTGCTAATGGCTCAATAATATCAGGGGTTAAATCTTGCCCTGTGCGCCCTGCTACGTTGTAAATAAACGCAGGGCCAATATCCAGTACACGTTTAAAGTGCTCGTTAACACCGGCAATAGAGGTGCGGCCATAATATGGGTTAATTTGCAGCGCGGCATGCATACCACTTGCAAAGCCATACTTAGTGGCTTTAATAGCTTCGCGGGTATTATTGCTCCCCGTATTCCCTACAATCACCAGCTTATCGCCATATTTATTTGCACTGTGCGCGATAAGCATTAAATGCTCTTCCCAGTTCATTAGCTGGCCTTCGCCGGTTGTACCACCAACCACAATGCCATCTACACCCGCTGCAATTTGTATTTCAACGAGTTCATCGTACTTTGCTAAATCTATTTCACCATTGGCTAAGTATGGGGTTTTAATGGCGGTAATTAAGCTTGCTTGTTTAATTTGTTCTAGGGTGCGCATAAAAATTCATTATTTATAAAACTTGCGCTATTTGTAACATACTTGCACGCATTTTTGCAGGCCTAAGCGAATAATAAACGTAAAATGGCTTGTGTTATTTAGTTTGATAATACAAAATACAAACACTGTACATTTAAACAGTATTTATATTTTTAACTTTAAGCGAGCCATTATGCGTTTATCTGACTACTTAGCCACTCATTTTTATAACACCGATGAGCTTTGCCATGCTTTAAATATTGATGCCGAGCAACTAGATACATGGCAGCAGCAAAGTATTTTTCCTAAACCAAGTTATTGTATAAAAAGCCAATTAAGTTGCAGCTCGTACTCTGGTTTGTATGAATGTGAAGAGTACGATGACTATTACCCGCGCGGCTGTGTAAATTGGGGGCAAGGGCTAATAAAACAAAAAATTGAATCCTCTAGTAATGCCTTTAATTACTTTGCGCAGCAGTACACGGCAAGCCTGAGTAAACTTGCCCAGCAAGGCTTTAGTTTTAATGAAGAATTATTTGGCTGCGAAATAGACGAGCATTTACAGCAAGTGTGGCAACAGTTTTTATGTAGCAAATACGGCGTACTGACACAAAACGGTTTAATTGACGAAATAGTATGTGTGGATATAGGCCGCTTGCTGGTAGACGATATTACTGAATTGCGCACTAAAGGAAGTTTAAACCAGCAAGAGCGGACGCAGCTTCACCCCGCGATGAAGTTACTCAATAAAGCATTAGGCCACGGTGCCGATCACGAAAAACAACACACATTGCGTGCCCGTTACATAGATGCACTTATTTTAAAGTACGATTTATCGATTAAATAAAAGGCGGAGGTTTTAATATGAGGTGGGTATTTAAAAGACTAAGCAACGCAAATGGCGATGTATGCTTACGCCGCCACTGTATTTTACTCATTAACTAATAAGAGTGCTTTTTACTAGCCGATGGTGTTGTACACTGCAATATTACTGCTTGTTACAAGCCCGGTAACTTGGGTACCAAATGCTTTGTAGTGAGGCTCTTGTTTATGAGCTTCAAAGTGTTCTTGCGACGCCCACTGCTCACTTACAAGGTACTCGGTATTGTCTGAGTCTCGTTTAACCGACAACTCGTAACGCAAACAACCCACTTCTTGACGTGAATACTTTTGCAGATTTTCGAGCGCAGTTAAAACAACCTCTGCGTCGATATTTTTGCTCGCTATAGTGGCAATTACCGTTAACATACGGAGTCCTTTTAAAAAAATAAAGGTGCAGCTTTGCTACACCTAATGTTGTTTTGCGTATTTTATTACTGATCCCACTGCGGCGCAAAATCAGGCGTTGCTTGGCGGTCGCCACAATCAAGTCCGTCAATACGAGCAATGTCTTCAGCGTCTAATTTAACATGGTCATTAAAGTTATCTTCTAAGTTTTTACGCTTAGTTGACGATGGAATAGTGGTCATGCCGTTGGCATTAATCCATGCAATAACTACTTGCGCTGGTGATGCCTCATGCTTATTAGCAATATCAATAATAGTTTGATCTTTTAGTACTTTACCAACTACAAATGGCATATACGCTGTAACGTGAATATCGTGCTGGGCACAAAAAGCGCGTAGCTTAGTATTGGTTAAATACGGATGCACCTCAACTTGGTTAGTAAATATTTCACGCGAATCAAGGGTTTGCATTGCTTCGTTTAAGTTGGCAATAGTAAAATTAGATACGCCAATATGTTTTGTTAAACCAAGCTGCTTAGCTTTTAAAAGCTCCGTTAGGTACTCACTCATTGGTTCATCATTTGAAGGCGCAGGCCAATGAATAAGCAGTAGATCGACAGAGTCTACTTGTAATTTCTCGAGTGACTTTTCAACGCTGGCAATAAAGTCAGTTTTATTAAGTTTGTTGTTCCACACTTTGGTGGTTAAAAATATTTCGCTGCGCGGAATGTTACTATCTTTTATGGCTTGGCCTACTTGCTCTTCGTTACCATAAATTTGCGCAGTATCAATATGACGAAACCCCACTTCTAACGCCATTTTTACTGAATTGTAGGCGGTATCGCCTTCTAAACGGAATGTTCCCATGCCTAAATCTGGCATTTCTATTACACGTTGTGTCATGGCTCTATCCTTATAAAATAATCGGTTAAAAATACAAACTGTTTAAAGTTTTACGAAATACACCTTTTACTTCTTTTGTGTTGTCACCTAAAAATTATGACCTCAATACAGGTAATGAGGTCATAAATTTAAGTTTCAACCTTAACAGAATACTTTATGCTTGTTTCACTTCTCGCTTATCAAGCATGCCACTGTAACGAGTTACTACTAATGCTAGAGCAGAAATTGCTGCGCCAATCCAAGCGGTATCTTGAAGTGACATGCCCTCTACTACACTGCCACCAATAATTGAGCCCAGTGCGATACCAATATTAAACGCTGCTATGTTTAAGCCCGATGCGACATCTACCGCATTAGGAGTATGCTTTTGCGCCTGTTTTACGACATAAAGCTGTAAGCCTGGTACGTTACCAAACGCAAATGCACCCCAAACTAGAATAGTCAGTACGGCCGCTACTTTTGACTCCATCGTAAAAGTAAAAGCCAATAAAATAATTGTCAGCGCGCTAAATATAATACTCAGTGCGCTAATTGGGCCACGTTTATCAGCCAGTTTCCCGCCCCAAATATTACCAATGGCTACCGATACACCGTAAACCAGCATAATTAAACCAATCGCTGAAGGAGCAAAACCTGTTTCTTGCTCTAAAATAGGTGCTAAGTAAGTAAACGCAGTGAACGTGCCGCCGTAACCTAAAATTGTCATTAAATATACGAGTAATAAGCGCGGCTTAACAATAACCTGAAGCTGCTCTTTAAACGTTGCCGGAATAGACTGTTTTAAGTTTTTTGGTACTAAAATAGCGCTGCCAATTAAAGCGATTAAACCCAGTACCGACACCACTAAAAACGTTGCTCGCCAGCCAAAGTGTTGGCCAATCCAAGTGCCTAGTGGCACACCCGTCACTAGCGCTACAGTAAGTCCGGTAAACATAATAGCAATAGCACTGGCTTCTTTATCTTTACTTACTAAGCTTGTGGCAATCATTGAGCCAATTGAGAAAAACACCCCGTGAGCCAAGCCTGTTAAAATACGCGCTAGTATTAATGTTTCGTAACTAGGCGCTTGCCATGCAAGTAAGTTACCTAAAACAAATAAGCCCATTAAGCTTATTAGTACAATTTTACGGTTCCAACGCCCAGTTAGTGCGGTCAATACTGGTGCACCAATGGCAACCCCTACTGCATATAAACTAACTAGCAAACCAGCTGAAGGTAGGCTTACGCCTAAATCGTTTGCAATAGTAGGCACTAATCCCACTATTACGAACTCGGTTGTTCCTATTGCAAATGCGCTTAAGGTGAGCGCCCACAAAGCCAATGGCATAATTAAATCCTCATTATTAGTTAAGACTTACAGTTTGACTAAAAATGTGTTTGCAAAAAATAGCATTAGTGACAAAATACTTTTGTAATTAATGCAAAAGTAAGGTGCTCACGTATGGCTCAGCATGCAAAAACCGAAGACTTAGAAATGTTTTTAACGGTAGTAGATAGCGGAAGTTTTTCAGCAGCAGCTAATTTGCTTGATCAGCAAGTAGCAAAAGTGTCGCGGGCCGTGTCTCGCCTTGAAAACACGTTACAATGTACATTACTAAATAGGACCACTCGCCGATTAGAACTAACCGAAGAGGGCCATACCTTTATTAAATATGCTCGCGATGGCTTAAACACTTTACAAACCGGCGAAGAAGCAATAAAGCTTTTAAAACAAGCCCCTAGTGGAAAATTACGTATTGATGCAGCCAGCCCCTTTGTACTACACCAATTGGTACCTTTAATTGCTGAATTTAATAAGCAATACCCCCACATTACGCTTGATATAACCTCCCACGACAGCATTATTGACTTGCTCGAACATAAAACCGACTTAGCAATTCGTATAGGCGAGTTAAAAGACTCCAACCTACATGCAAAAAAGCTCGGCGTAAGTAAATTGCATTTAGTTGCAAGCCCTAGTTACCTTAAACATACACCGACTATTTCGCACACCAGCGACTTAACCCAGCATAAAATCATTGGTTTTACCGACTCGCCCAAACTTAATAACTGGCCGCTAAAATCGACCACAGCTTTAAATTTTGGCTTAACCGCCAGTAGCGGCGAGACTGTACGCCAGCTATGCTTGGCAAACCAAGGGGTGGCGCTGCTTTCGCACTTTATGATTGGTGATGATTTAAAATCAGACAAACTAATAGAAATACTGCCAGGGAGTATTAGCACGCCAAACAACCGCGAAATTGTGCAAGCGGTGTATTACAAAAACAGTGCTGTATCGTCGCGTATAATGGCTTTTTTAGATTTTATAAAACCACTGCTGAAATTGTAAGTGACGTTTTTATACCAAACGCTTAATTAAGTAATCTATATTGTGACTGGAAAAACGTGTGGATAGCTAAGCAAAAAATTTGCTATTTCGTTGTTCTCAGCAATTGCTCCTGCATTGCTCTACCTTCTGCATCCATGCAGTCGTAAATTAAAATTTTTTAACGCAGGTAGCGACACGTTTAGCCCCGCAATATGATTAAGTATTATTGTGGATTGGTTTTAAGCCCAAGGGCAGCATAACTAACACCCTAAATAAGAAGGAATAAAATGGACTCGTTAACGCAGGTAGTTTTAGGTAGCGCAGTAGGTTACGCCGTATTAGGTAATAAAATTGGCCGAAAAGCCGCTTTATGGGGTGCTGCTTTAGGTACTTTACCCGACTTAGATGTTTTTATTCCTTATGGCGGGCCAGTGGAGGCATTTACTTATCATCGCGGTTTCAGCCATTCGTTTATAGTGCATTTATTAATTAGCCCACTTATTGTTTGGCTTATTTTAAAAATACACTCCGGTATGCAAATACATAAAGCACGCTGGTTTTGGCTGGTATTTTTATGTTTATCGACCCATGCATTACTTGATAGCTTTACAGTATATGGTACGCAATTAATCTGGCCGCTTAGCGAGCACCCTTTTGCTATTTCAAATATATTTATAATCGATCCCCTGTACACCCTGCCGTTATTCTTGGCCTTTCTGTGCACTTTAATACCTAAAATACACACACCGCGCATTTATAAAATTAACGCCGCTATGCTTGTGCTCAGTAGCCTTTATTTATGTAGCTCTCTTATTTTAAAAGTAATAATTAACAATAAAATAGACGCCGCGTTTGCACATAAACACATACACATTAATAACTATGTAAGCACCCCCGCCCCGCTTACAACCTTGCTATGGCGAGTTGTAGCGATGTCTGATGGGCAATATTACATAAGTTATGCCTCGGTATTTGACTCCCCTGAAGAGGTTACAATAAACCGCTATAACACAAGCCCCGCTTTGCTAAACGATATTAAAAATGAATGGGGCGTACAACGTTTGCAGTGGTTTACTAAAGGCTTTTATAGCGTGAAAGAGCAGCAAAATAAAATTGTTTTATCTGACTTACGTATGGGCATGGAGTGTTATTACGTATTTAATTTTGCAGTTGGTGAAAAAACCAACAAAGGAGTGCAGGCAAGCAACTTTGAAAAACTAAATCAGCGCTCTAATTTAAGTAGCCTAAGTAAAGTGTGGGATAGAATTTGGAACCCTGATGTCAGTTTAGCCCCGCCCTATGCAGACAAAAACTGTATGAAAACGCCTTAACTCTCTGATTATAATTGCATTCATTAATCTGAGCTGTGGTTATAATATTTAAGTTTGCTTTCGCTAGCTAAAAATTTTATGTGAAAACAAATTAGCAGCTTGAGATAATTTTATTATCCAAAGCTCAGGTTGGTGGTTAATTAATAAGGCGCAGCTAAGTGAGCGTTTCAGCTGCGCCTAAGTATTAATTTTGGTGCTCGTATTGGCCGCGGTATACCTCAAACACTTTTAAAACAGTGTGCTGTTCTTTATTTAGATTATCAAACCAATCGTCAAATAGTTCGTCGTTATCTTGCTCACTTAACGCCATATAGTGTGCTAATAGCTCAATAATATCGTTGTGTGTACAGTCTATTGGATTAATTTGCTCAGATAAGACTGTGTGATCGCGCTCTCTAAGGGTTTCCATCACCCCTTGGTCTATTTGTTCTTGTTGTGCTGCGTCGCTCATAGCTTACCTCTAAACCGTAAAAATTTTCTTGTTAACACTTTTTATATAGTTATAACAGCCTAAAAACTAATAGCCAGTATTTTTGGTTTAAGTGGTTATTTTTTGAATTGTTTGCGCAATTAGCCAGCAAAAATACCAGTAAATGAGAGTAAAAATCATTTGCACAAATACCGTAAACTCGATACTATATAGTTATATTATCACATAACAAACTGAGGCGTATTATGAAACCTAATATCCATCCAGATTACAACGTGGTTGCTTTTCACGATACAGCTGCCGATAGCTACTTCATTATTGGCTCAACCATTAAAACAGACCGCACTATTGAGCTTGAAGGGAAAACGTATCCGTATGTGCCTATTGATGTGTCTAGCGACTCGCACCCATTTTATACTGGTAAGCAAAAAACAGTGGCTAGTGACGGCCGTGTCGCGCAGTTTAACCGTCGCTTTAAAAACTTATCTACTGCCAAAAAAGGTGAGTAATGAAAGTATTAAGCTCGCTTAAAAGCGCTAAGCAACGACCAGGATGTCAAATAGTGAAGCGAAAAGGACGTGTTTTTGTAATATGTAAAGACAATCCACGTTTTAAAGCAGTACAAGGAATGAAGAAAAAGTAACACTAATTCCGTGAAGTATACGGGTAAACGAACCATGTTTACCCGTATTTTTTATTTAACAACTACAGAAAACTCAGGTTGGGCCTGAATCACTTTTTTAACAGTACACGTATTAACCGCAGCAATAAGTGCTTTTTTATATTTTTGAGGAAAGCCATCTGGTAAATTAATTTCGATAGAAAATAATTTTTTACCTTCTTCATCTACGTTTTCATTATTTTGCGTAAGCGTCATCCCTTGTGTAGAGATATCGCGTTGCTCACAAAATTTACGTGCATAAAACCCAGCACATAGCACCATGCTTACTAAGAAGTAGTCAAACGGTTCTGGGTGTTCGGCACCGCCACCAGCATTAATACTTTGATCGCTTATTACTTCAAGGTCACCAAATTTTGCACTTTGTTTTTGACCCTCTAACAATGACACTGAAATTTCCATTACTATTCCTTAATTAATCTGCACCCTAGATAAGAGCTTTACTAAAATATTGAAAAATGAGCACTCAAACTACTTAATCTGCAGCTATACATTTTATTAAAACATCACAAATCTGCGCATCAATAATGCGCTATAGCGAAAAAGTTAGCATATGTAGCGCTGAAATAACTGCTCGACATTAATTTACAAAAAAGCTGAGGTTAATTACCAAACAATAAGTCAAAAAAACCCGGAGGCTCGTGCAACTCATGATACTTCTTGCGTAAATCATCTATATTTTTAAGGGCTGGCTTTGCTGCATCAAGCCCGCGCTCATTCGCTAATTTTTTTGCCAACTTTGCTTGCGCAATAACTTTATCTAGCCCTTGTAGCGACATTTGTGCTTCTTTATGAAAGGTCGCTTTTTTACTGGTTTCAACCAAAGTAATAAACTTATCTATGGCGGTATTAAAGCCACCTATACCTACTGCTTGCACCGCATTTTTATAAGCAAGGCCTGTATTTTTCATATTAACTTCGAGATCAACTTCTTGCTCTGAAATGGCCGCAGTACTAAATACAAAAGTAAAAATTAAAACTAAAAACTTCATGGTAAAACCTATTTATAAAAAACAGTATAAGTGTATCAAGTTTACGTAATAAAGTAACTCAAGGTGCATAGGATGCTAGATAACTGTAAAGGGGCTTTACAATAAACGAGTAAATAACAAGTATTACCTTTATAAATGTAACTAAACAGTAAATACAAATAATACACCTTAAAAAAAACACCCCATAAAAGGGACAATAGAAATTAACACCGCCTAATAAAAACTCAAAAACATCAATACAAACACATGAATTACCTATATTAAATACAATTTAAAAACAGTGACAACAATTTCAATTAGAAGAATAATCTTTTTTTTAAAACAAAGGTTAAGCATATTTTCTTCATTTAATTAACACTGTGTTTGGGCTTATTTTATTGTGATTTCAGCGAAAATTAGTTGTTCCCATATACATCCATGTTAATTGTTAATGTGCAATGTAAATAATAAACAAACAGCTCGTAGTAATTAATACACATTGCACAAGAGCTGTACCTAAAATCACAAGTAATCATCTAGGGAATTTCAATGAAAACGTTTAATATAGTCTCTCACAGTATTAAAGCTGCACTTTGTCTCTCAACTGCAGGTTTAGCATTTTCATCATTAGCGGCAGAAGAGGATGAAAAAAAATTAGAAAGAATAGAAGTAACAGGTTCTAAAATCAGCCGTGTAGGCGCAATAGCCCCTGCCCCTGTTACCGTTATCTCTGGCGAAGATCTTATTAACACCGGCGCAGTTAATATTGGTGAAGCCTTAAACAAATTACCAGCGTTGGGTAATACATACTCACTTGCAAACTCAGGCAGGTTCATTGGTACTGCCGGTTTAAATATTCTTGATTTACGTAATATGGGTACAGACCGTACCTTAGTACTTGTTAATGGTAAGCGCCATGTTTCAAGTTCTGCGGGCTCTCAATCAGTCGATACGAATACTATTCCAAGTGTATGGGTTGAGCGCGTTGAAATAGTTACCGGTGGTGCATCGGCCGTTTATGGTGCGGATGCGGTAACGGGCGTAGTTAACTTTATCTTAAAAGACAACATTGAAGGCTTAAACGTAAGTGTGACTAAAGGGGTTTCTGACCTAAGTGATTATAACAACGAAAAAGCCACTTTTTCATATGGTAAAAACTTTGATAATGGCCGCGGTAACGCAGCATTTGCAGTTGAATACTCTGGTCAAGACTCATTAAACGCACTTGATCACCCGTGGACAGACGGCTCTTACTCAAGTTTACGCAACCAAGCACAAACTGATGCTAATAAAGATGACCCAAACTTTCCTGATAAAATTTACACACCAAATGCAGGCTACTATGCAATTAATAACGCAGGCGTATTTAGCGTAGGTAACGGCTATGTAAATACGTTTAATCCAGATGGAACACAGCGAGATATTTATATTGGTGACAATGTTGATGGATTACTGTGTGCCGATTGTGACTCGTTTAACCTTGCACAATTTGATGAAATACAACCTGAATTTGAAAGATACAATGTTAATTTCAAAGTCAACTATGACGTAACAGAAGACTTAAATGCTTATTTTGAAGCAAAATACGTCAACAGTGAAGGTGAAAGCATTGGTCAACCAGCATTTTTCTTTGGCGATCCTAGAAATACAATCAGTATAGATAACCCATACTTAGATGACAGCGTCAGAACATTAATGGAAGAGGCTAATGATGGTGAAGGCGTCGACTCGATTAATGTTTTACGTATGATGACAGATTTAGGTCGTCGTATCGAAAATAACACCCGTGAAACCACGCGCTTTGTAGCGGGTTTAAAAGGAACAGTTTTAGAAGATTGGGATCTAGATGCTTCAGTGGTTCGTGGTAAAACCGAACTTGAGCGTGTAAATGGCGCTAATATGATTTTAGATAACTATTCTTTCGCGCTTGATGCAATTGAAGATGACGAAGGCAACATTGTATGTCGTAGTGAAGCTGCACGTGCTGACGGCTGTGTGCCTGTAAACATTATGGGTTTTGGCGCACCTAGCCAAGAAGCCATTGATTATATTAATACCGTATCGACCGGTACTTCTGAAATCACACAAACAGTGGTTTCAGCTTCACTGGCAAATGGTGCACTTTTTGAAGTACCGGCAGGTTATGTTGGTATGGCATTTGGTGTTGAATACCGTAAAGAAGAAAGTGAAACAATTGAACCTGATAACGCTGAGGGGACTTTCTTCAATGCTTTAGGTGAGGATAAGGGCGAATTTGATGTAAATGAAGTTTTTGCTGAGGCCACTATTCCTTTAGTCTCTGACCTTCCTTTTGTTCAAGATTTAGTACTGGATGCAGCTGTGCGTTACGCTGATTACAGCACTATTGGTGATGCAACAAGCTGGAAGCTTGGCTTAGATTGGACTGTTAATGACCAAGTACGCTTGCGATTTACACAGTCAGAAGCACTAAGAGCGCCTAATATTGGTGAAATTTTTGGCGCACCTAGCCAAACTTTCTATAACGTAGATGATCCTTGTTTAGCCGATAACTTAAATGATTTACAAAATAGCGACACTCGCCGTGCTAACTGTGCTGCGCTTGGTGTACCAGTTGGCTTTGAATCCGACTACGATTCACAAACACTTGAAGGCTTACAAAGTGGTAACCGTGATGTTAAAGGTGAAGAATCAACAAGTACAACGATAGGTTTAGTGTACCAGCCTGATTTCATTGAAAATGCAGTATTAACGCTAGATTACTGGAAAATAGAACTAGAAGATGCGATTTCTACAATTGCATCTCAAGAAATTCTGGATCGCTGTGTCGACAGCACTTCAGGTATTGAAAATCAATACTGTGATTTAATAACGCGTGATGCAAACAGTGAAATTACGCTAATTCAAAACTCAGTTCTAAACGTATCAGGCCAAGAAGCTTCTGGTATTGATTTTGAACTTGCTTATGACTTTGATGCCCTTGAGGGTAGCTTTGCAACCCGTTTAATTGGTACTTACTTAATTGAACGTAAAGAGTTCCCATTCCAAGATGAACCAGAAGAGTTCATTGAATATGCGGGTACAACTGGCGAAGCTGAGTGGCAAGCTAACATTAATATAGAGTATAGCTACGAGCGTTTCTACACCTCTTTAAGCACTCGCTATATTGAACAAGTTAGCTTATACACAGAACAAGAACTTGAAGACAACCCTAACCCTAGTAGCTTAATGAACTATGGCACTTATATTATTTCAGATATAACAGTAGGTTATAACTTTGATAATGGCATGGGTGTTAAATTAGGCGTAGATAACGTATTTAACAGAGAGCTTCCATACGGTACACGTGGTACAGGTAGTGGTAGTGCAAGTTACGATAATATTGGCCGTTTTGGCTATGTAAACTTATCATACGATTTTTAGTTTTTATGTCCCGTCCTGAAATAGGTTGACGGTTTTAATGAAAGACTTGGTGCGAAAGCGCCAGGTCTTTTTTATGCACTT
>NZ_JALNTH010000089.1:0-2369 GCF_023161935.1 Pseudoalteromonas sp. 2CM28B | reverse complement strand
TACGAAAGCGTGGGGAGCAAACAGGATTAGATACCCTGGTAGTCCACGCCGTAAACGATGTCTACTAGAAGCTCGGAGCCTCGGCTCTGTTTTTCAAAGCTAACGCATTAAGTAGACCGCCTGGGGAGTACGGCCGCAAGGTTAAAACTCAAATGAATTGACGGGGGCCCGCACAAGCGGTGGAGCATGTGGTTTAATTCGATGCAACGCGAAGAACCTTACCTACACTTGACATACAGAGAACTTACCAGAGATGGTTTGGTGCCTTCGGGAACTCTGATACAGGTGCTGCATGGCTGTCGTCAGCTCGTGTTGTGAGATGTTGGGTTAAGTCCCGCAACGAGCGCAACCCCTATCCTTAGTTGCTAGCAGGTAATGCTGAGAACTCTAAGGAGACTGCCGGTGATAAACCGGAGGAAGGTGGGGACGACGTCAAGTCATCATGGCCCTTACGTGTAGGGCTACACACGTGCTACAATGGCGCATACAGAGTGCTGCGAACTCGCGAGAGTAAGCGAATCACTTAAAGTGCGTCGTAGTCCGGATTGGAGTCTGCAACTCGACTCCATGAAGTCGGAATCGCTAGTAATCGCATATCAGAATGATGCGGTGAATACGTTCCCGGGCCTTGTACACACCGCCCGTCACACCATGGGAGTGGGTTGCTCCAGAAGTAGATAGTCTAACCCTCGGGAGGACGTTTACCACGGAGTGATTCATGACTGGGGTGAAGTCGTAACAAGGTAGCCCTAGGGGAACCTGGGGCTGGATCACCTCCTTATACGATTTAGAACTTATTTGTTCGTAGTGTCCACACAGATGATTGTTAGTTAGTTTTACCCTTTGGATTTAACTGATTAATATGCTCTTTAAAAATTTGGAAAAGCTGATAATAAAATTCGTATGAATAACACTGTTATTTGTACAGAGTTTTCAAAAGTAAAAAAGAATGATAGCAGTATCATTCAGTGCCAATTTAATCATTTATGATTAATTGGTATCTACTTTAGTATTCAATATTAACTTCTGGCGAAGTTAAACTGTCACATAACAAAGACCCGTTTGGGTTGTATGGTTAAGTGACTAAGCGTACACGGTGGATGCCTTGGCAGTTGGAGGCGATGAAGGACGTATTAACTTGCGATAAGCCTAGTCAAGCTAGTAAAAAGCGCTTGAGACTAGGATTTCCGAATGGGGAAACCCACCTGCTTGCAGGTATCGTTAGCTGAATACATAGGTTAACGAGGCGAACGCGGAGAACTGAAACATCTAAGTACCCGTAGGAAAAGAAATCAACCGAGATTCCGATAGTAGCGGCGAGCGAAATCGGAACAGCCCTTAAGCTTATTATGTGTTAATGGAAGGCTCTGGAAAGTGCCACGATACAGGGTGATAGTCCCGTACATGAAAAGACATTTTAAGTGAAATCGAGTAGGTCGGAGCACGTGAAACTTTGACTGAATATAGGTGGACCATCATCTAAGGCTAAATACTCCCAACTGACCGATAGTGAACCAGTACCGTGAGGGAAAGGCGAAAAGAACCCCTGTGAGGGGAGTGAAATAGAACCTGAAACCGTGTACGTACAAGCAGTAGGAGCCTACTTGTTAGGTGACTGCGTACCTTTTGTATAATGGGTCAGCGACTTATATTTTGTAGCGAGGTTAACCGATTAGGGTAGCCGTAGGGAAACCGAGTCTTAACTGGGCGAATAGTTGCAAGGTATAGACCCGAAACCCGGTGATCTAGCCATGGGCAGGTTGAAGGTTGAGTAACATCAACTGGAGGACCGAACCCACTAACGTTGAAAAGTTAGGGGATGACCTGTGGCTAGGAGTGAAAGGCTAATCAAACCGGGAGATAGCTGGTTCTCCCCGAAATCTATTTAGGTAGAGCCTCGGACGAATACTTACGGGGGTAGAGCACTGTTAAGGCTAGGGGGTCATCCCGACTTACCAACCCTTTGCAAACTCCGAATACCGTAAAGTAATATCCGGGAGACACACGGCGGGTGCTAACGTCCGTCGTGAAGAGGGAAACAACCCAGACCGCCAGCTAAGGTCCCAAAGTCATAGTTAAGTGGGAAACGATGTGGAAAGGCCCAGACAGCCAGGAGGTTGGCTTAGAAGCAGCCATCCTTTAAAGAAAGCGTAATAGCTCACTGGTCGAGTCGGTCTGCGCGGAAGATGTAACGGGGCTAAACTATGCACCGAAGCTGCGGATTCATCTTAGGATGAGTGGTAGGGGAGCGTTCTGTAAGCGGTTGAAGGTGTACCGGGAGGTATGCTGGACGTATCAGAAGTGCGAATGCTGACATGAGTAACGATAATGCGGGTGAAAAACCCGCACGCCGGAAGACCAAGGGTTCC
>NZ_JALNTH010000088.1:0-3035 GCF_023161935.1 Pseudoalteromonas sp. 2CM28B | reverse complement strand
AAGTGCCCAGAAATCGCTCTAGCATTTAAACAAAGAGGCTGGCAATTACCTCAAAGCTTAGATCGCGTATATGATTCATCGTTCGCACGTGAGAAATTAGGTTGGTCACCTATACATGGTTTTGAAAGTGTTTTAGAAATGCTAGATACTGAAACGGCAGAAGTATTACCAATTTTGAAACGCAGCTAACAAAGCGTTTAAGAGTGACTCCAAACGCGTGCCGGTTTCGCTTCGCTCACAGTATGGCACGCTATGTTTGTCGCACCTTAACGCAGCGTTAGGAAGCAAGGAGAGGCTTGGTGTTTGAAATAATATTATCAGCAGTAACCGCATCAGTTGTAGTAAACGGAGTTATAGTTTACACCCTGAAAGAATGGTTTGCTACGAGGCTAAAATATTCAATAGAATCTGAATATAAAAAACAACACGAGTTATTTACTCGAGAATTGGATCGTAAGGAAAAAGTAGGGTTAATTTCGGAGTTACTTGCTGAGTGGATTAGGTATCCTGCGGGAGAGAACTTAGATAATGAACATAGAACTAATTTAAATAAATTATCTTTTGAATGTACCTTGTGGTTATCACCAAAGCTTTCCAAAGAGCTAGCACTTGCGCTTCAGCGCAAAGATGAAGCTAAATCAATTTTTGAAATATTGATAATGGCTAGAAAAGAATTAATTGGTGATCAAGAAATTGGAACTGAGCATGTGACTTATTGGGGACAAGAGAAAGAAACTCAATATACGGTGAGTGCAGCTTCCTAACAAGCTAATAAATAAGGACAAAAAACAGTTGGCTGTTTTCGTTCCTCAACATTTTAGCCAACAATTTTTTGCCCATTATTAGGGCGTTATGTGAATAGGAGATTCCAGTGGACAAGGTAGTCAAAAAACGCTTCGATGAATATCCGGAAAATGCTCGTATTAGGCTAGAGGAGCTACGAAATCTAGTCTTTCAAATCGCATCTGATTTGGAGCTGGGTGAAGTCGATGAAACTCTAAAGTGGGGTGAACCTAGCTATAGTGTAAAAACAGGCAGCCCGCTAAGAATGGACTGGAAGCTGAAATCTCCTAACAATTATTACCTTTTCTTTAATTGCCAAACTAAGTTAGTCGATACATTTCGAGAGTTGTATGGTGAAGAAATGGAGTTTCAGGGAAACAGAGCAATAGTTCTGTCCTTATCGAAAGCGTTACCAGAAATAGCAATCAAGTCCTGTTTAGAGTTAGCTTTAACCTATCAACATCGTAAAAATTTGCCTCTCTTGGGCGCGTGAAAAAATTCACATAACAAAGCGTTCAAGAGGGATTCCCAACGCTCGGCATTTTGGGTTTGATTCAGCTTGAGTGATTACGGCACAATGGTTTAGGTTAGGTGGTCTGCGTTGCTCACCCCTTAACGCGGCGTTATGTTTTTAAATCGCTAGCAACGGTCTAGCCTAGCCATCATAGGATTTAATTTTGAAAAAATTTATTTTGACTCTTTTTATAGTGATTACATGTCCAGCATTTGCTAATGGTGATTCACTAACCTCTTGGAAGTACGATAAAACCAAGGATGCTGTGACAGGTGAAGTTAGAGAAAATATTGTAGGTACAAATGATGTTGGAATTATGTATGCGATGTGCATAAGCGAAAGCTCGGGGAAAGTTGATTTTTTTATTGGATTTAGGGGTTATAACTTTGAAATAACTAAAAATAAACTTGAAAATAGGCTCGCTTTAAAGGTTGATGAAAATAGCCCTCATATAATGTCTGGCAATGAATTTTTAGGTGGAACAATCTCGATAAATCAAGATTATACGTTTGATGTTCTTGTTGAGCTTATTAATGGGAAAGTAATTGTGGTGAGGCTAACTGACGATAAAAATAACTTCCAAAATATAAGTATGGAACTAAATGACTTCATGCCTAATTTTACAAAAACGTCATGCTGGAAGAAGTTATTAGAGCAATCAAAAAAATGACACATTTATTTGATTAAGAGGTTGATATGTCTAACTGGATGGCTTCTGGAAATATTAAGACTAACACATTTTCTTATATGTTTACTGGCGCTAAATTTATGCTGCAACAATCAGAAAAATCCGATGAGGGTCAATTATATAGTCTTATAAGTTGCTTTACTTATTGTGCATTTACACTTGAAGCTTATTTCAATCATCTAGGTAAATTAAGAGATAATAACTGGGATGATATTGAGCGGAAATATCCTAAATTAAAGAAGTACACAAAATTTTGTGATGAGCTTGGTTTATCTATTGATCTTAATAGAAGGCCTTATGTCTCAATAAAAAATGTTTTTTCATTTAGAGATTCTATCGCTCATGGAAAAACAACAAATGAAAAAATTTCCGTAGAGCGTAAGAATTCATCGCTTTTAGATTTGCCTGCCACCGAATGGAAGGAATTTGTAAGCTTAGAAAATGCTAAAGAATGCCTAAATGATGTTGAAGAAATAATTTTGGAGCTTCACTTAAAGGCAGGATATAAAAATAATCCTTTTAGCTCCTCCGGCTCAGAGATTTGGTGCATAAGCAAAACATAACAAGCGCATGTTGTCGGACTGGTTTTCCGCTGCGCTCAAAACCAGCCGCAAATGCGGGCGTTAATCGAATGGATTCATACATATGAAGAAATGGGTGCTTAAGAAAAGAATTTTTATGATAGGTATTTTACCTTTCATGGGGGTATTCGTCGCACTTCTTTTAAATTTTATTGCAGGCTCTGCTTATACTACGTCACTAAATCAAAGTGCAATTCGCGTATATTTTATGGGGTCTGCCATGTGGTCGGTACTTGCGCTTTTTTCAGGGATATATATATTCTAAATGTAGTTCTATGAATCACCTAAAGTTTATCTTTGGAGTATCGTCGGTCAGTTTAGGTATTACTATGCCTTGGATAATAGGTATGTCGTAGTAACTAAAACATAAAAAGTGGCTATGGTGCTCGATATCCGCTTTTGGCACAGACTGTGTAAAAACTAATTTTTAATAAATTGTCTTGGGTATGTTCTTAGTTTAAAACCATCT
>NZ_JALNTH010000087.1:0-3085 GCF_023161935.1 Pseudoalteromonas sp. 2CM28B | reverse complement strand
GACAATCTTTTTCATTATGCTGCTCATCACCTACATTATCATTTGAGACATTTCGATCATCTGCATGATCATGTTGAATTTGAAGGTGCTCTATATCTATTTGGTGATTCTCAGGTGTTGCGGATACAACAGCAGTTAACGATTGCAAAACAATCGAAACGACTAATAGTATTTTTAACGCAACATTGAATTTCAAAATAAACACCTACTTAAATATGAAAAATTATAATATCAAAAAAAGGTTTTCTAAACTAGCCATGCGCATGTTTTTCATGCTCGTCACGGCAAGTTTCTTGAGGAAACTCAAACTCAATGGTTGTATGAGATAAATTATAAGAAGAAAGTTCCTTAGCCACTTGTTGTTTTAGCCTAATTAATTTATCAACCTCAAAGTTATGGGCTAACTCTAGGTGAGCAGTTAATACGTGACTTTCCCCGTCTAATGACCAAAAGTGCATATGATGAATCCCATTAATTTCAGGTATAGCCTTTATCGCTTTTTCAATATTATTCTGCACTTCTTCATCAGGTGTAGCTTGAAGAAATAGTGCCAATGTTGTTTTCAGGTTTTTCAAAACGTTAAACAATATAAACAGTGTAAAGCCTATAGAAAGCAAAGGATCTAATATTGGTAGATCTACAAAAAGCAGCACGATAGAAACAATTAGGACTGCAACCCAGCCAAGTACGTCTTCAAGCAAATGCCACGTAAGTACTTTTTCGTTCAGCGTTTTACCCGCTTTTAGTTTAAATACTGCATACCCATTAACAGCAACCCCAAGTAATGCAAGACCCAACATTCCTTCAGCCATTGGCATTTCAGGATTAGATAATCTTGGTATTGCTTCAAATAGCACCCAGACAGAACCAATAACTAATACAATACTGTTAATTAATGCGCCAAACAGGGTAAGACGACGATAGCCATAGCTAAATCTATCGGATGCTTCTTTATCCGAGAAACGACTCAGTATCCAAGCGAATCCTATAGATAAACTGTCACCCAGGTCATGTACAGCATCAGCCATAATAGCGGTACTGTTGGTTAGCCAACCACCAATAAATTCGATAATAGTAAATGAAACATTAAGGAAAAATGTCCAACCTATACGGTCGTCTTTTCCATGCGAATGGCTATGGCTATGATTGTGCATTTTCCACCTCAAGAACTTTTAAATTTCTTACATTGACTACGTTAAAATTGATAAAGTGACGGATCACTCGTTGATACATCCAACGTTTGATTCCTGATAAGTTAGTTCCTTTTTCGAGATAAAACTCATCAGGGGAATTATAAACACCAAAATCATCATGAATACCTTCTTTTTGTATATAGGTATCTTGACCACGCCAATCTGTATCTGGCGAAGAGAAACACTTTGTTGCAACACCATAACCACAAAATTCGTTTTTTATTTGACTAAATTTGTGCTGTAGTGAACTTAAATATTGTTCATCTAATATAAAGCCTTCTAAGTTTATCCAACGATCCTTGAAATAAACTTCAATCCAACTATGAATGATATATTTAGGTGCTAACCAAAATACATAAGTTGGAATAGCTCCTTTTTGTAATCGCTGCTCAATAGTAAAGCCGTGAAAACGACATTGAATACCTAATCCTCGTAACAAAGCCATCAGCAAGTTACCCTTGGTATTGCATTGTCCGTAACCATCGGCTAAAACACTGCTTGCTGAAATATCATCACTCTCATTGTAACCAAATAATATTTCATCTTTAACAAATTGGTAGGCTGCACCAATTTTGTTGAAGTCATCGAGTTCTTGCCAATTACGCTCAGAAATTAATGATTGAATTGTAGAGTGTTCAAAATTTACTATCTTGGTTTTTTCTAGATATTTGCTATTCATTGATGTTTCCTTACTTTGAACAACCAAAGGTTGATTGTTTATCTTCATTTGGTGTTTAACGTGTTTTCTCAGCAACAGCTAATTCTTGTTTAGCATCGCTTAGTATTCGGTAAGCGCCTCGAAGAATTAACATTGAAATGATGCTACCAATGACGATATCAGGCCAACGCTGTTTCAGCACCATAACGAGTATGCCTGCGATAACGACACCAAGATTTGCAATTACATCATTCGCTGAAAATATCCAGCTAGCTCTCATATGTACTTCATCGTTGTTGTGCTTTCGAATAAGGATGAGACAAATCACATTTGCAACTAAAGCAACCATGCCTACGCCAATCATAAACCAAGAGTGAGGCTCACTTTCACCATACAGCCTTCTAGCAATATCCATTAGAATTAGCACGCCTAACCCCAGTTGGAAATAGCCACTCACTAAAGCAGCATTAGCCTTATGTTGGATTGACTTTCCCACCGCGTATAGTGCAATTGCATAGACGATTGCATCCGCTAGCATGTCTAACGAATCTGCAATTAAAGCCGTTGATTCTGATAACCAACCAAAGCCAATTTCAAAAACAAACATCGAGGCATTGATAGCCAGAAGCCAATAAAGCACCGTTTTTTGCTGGTTATCTTTTAGCTCAACTTCACACCCACAATCGCTCATTTTCATCTCCGATTAACTTGTATGCTCTAACTATAAATCCTATAGTGACTATAGGGTCAAGTTTATTTGGAAATTTTATGAAAATTGGTGAGTTATCGAAAACATCGGGGTATTCAGTACAAACCATCCGATATTATGAAAAGGAGGGCTTGCTGTCAGATCCTGATCGCACTGAAGGGAATTTCAGGTTGTATTCTAATAAGGCATTTAAAGAGCTAGAGTTCGTAAAGCATTGTCGAAGTTTAGATATTCCGCTTAATGATATTAAGCGACTCATTGAATTAAAAAACAAGCCAGAGGAGAGTTGCTCTAGTGTAAATGCATTAATTGATCGGCAACTAACTTTAGTTAATCAACGAATGAAGGAATTGAATGCACTCAAAAAAGAGTTAAAACTAATGGCAAGCTCTTGCGGGTCTGACGGTACAATTGAAGTCTGTGGCATTATCAAGTCATTAGATAGTTGAACTAAATATAACTTTAGATTAGTAGTATTCACAAAGGCAATAATGAAAACCATTGGCAAATTAGCACAATCATTAA
>NZ_JALNTH010000086.1:0-3277 GCF_023161935.1 Pseudoalteromonas sp. 2CM28B | reverse complement strand
GATAAATATAAGGAGAAAACTCCGCCAATTACAGCAAGCGGCACGTTGACCAATATCAGCATAGCTTGACCAACAGAGCCAAAAGCAAAGTAAAGTAACAATGCAATTAGCGCTAAAGATAGAGGTACAACGATAGCTAGTCTGCTTTGAGCACGCTGCTGGCTTTCGAATTGGCCACCTATTGCTACCGAGTAACCTGAAGGTAGGTCAACTTTCTCAGCAATAACTTTTCTGATGTCGGCTACTACACTACCCATATCTCTATTCTGAACGTTTGCTTGAATAACGACACGCCTTTGAACATCATCGCGCCTTACTTGAGGAGGACCTGATTCAAATGAAACAGTTGCAACATCACCTAAGCGTACCCAGGCGCCTGTTGGTGACTGAATTCGAATATCTGAAATAGCTTCCTTATTTTGTCGGTACTCTTCTTCAATACGCACGTAAATATCATAACGTTCATTGCCTTTGATGATTTGTCCAGCTTCAACCCCTCCAATACCATCTCGCACAACTTCCATTATATCAACAACTGAAAGTCCAAAGCGCGATAGCTCTTGCCTATTAGGTTTTACGACAAGTTGCGCTTCACCTGCAATTTGCTCAAGAGCAACATCTCTTGCACCATCAACACTCTTTATAGCCGCTTCGATCTCTTGTCCTTTAGCTGCTAAAACGTCTAACTCAGGGCCAAATAACTTTATCGCCAACTGAGCTTTTACGCCAGATAGTAACTCATCAACACGAGTCGCAATAGGTTGAGAAAAGTTTAGTAGTAAGCCAGGAAACTCCTCTAAAGATCTCTCCATTTTCCCTTGAAGTTCATATCGATTAGATGCACTGGTCCACTCAGAAACAGGCTTCAACCCTATGTAAATTTCTATGTTATTCACAGGCTCTGGATCTCCACCTATTTCGGCTCGACCAATTCGGCTTAATGCATAGGTTACTTCAGGAAAAGCCATTAGTTTTTCTTCTAGAATTGGTGCCACAGTGAGCGCGGTATCTAAACTGGAAGAAGGTGCCAGCGTTGCTCTTAAGTTTATCGTCCCTTCTTCTAACTCAGGTACAAATTCAGTACCAATTAATGGAACTAATGCAAAGGCAGAGAAAACTAATATAAGTGCGGCTGAAATGACTAACTTGGTGCGTTTTAGTGCGAATGTAAGCCCTTTTCTGTAGAGTTTGTCTAATGGCCTAAGAACAAAGCTTTCCCTCTCTTTTACACCTGACTTAAATAAATAAGTTGCCAGTGCAGGTACGATAAACAACGCAACCACAATCGCAGATACAACGGCTAAGATGATGCTTATTGCCATAGGTTGGAATAACTTTGCTTCAACCCCTTCAAAGCTGAACAATGGCGCAAATACGACTAAAATAATCGAGGCAGCAAAAAAGACGGGACGAGCCACTTCTTTACCTGCATTTTGCAGACGTAATTTAATGCCGTGCTCATCGTGTTCTACATCGTGCGGATCTGCGTCAGAAGTTGGAACACGTTCCTTTACCGATTTCGAATGTGTCGCGTCAGGTCTATTTAAATGTTTAAACATATTTTCAACCATAACCACTGAGCCATCTACAAGCATACCAATAGCGACCGCTATGCCACCCAGTGACATAAGGTTTGCAGAAATGCCCCACCAAGCCATGATCATTAACGCGATACCAATTGAAATTGGAATAGATATTAATACCAAGAAGGTTGCACGTAAATTCATTAAAAATAGTGCTAATACAATACAGATGAAAATAAATGCTAGTAATAGTGCATCAACCACTGTATTTACCGCTTTTTCAATCAAATCAGCCTGATCATAAAAAGGCTCAAAGCGAACACCTTTTGGCAATGCTTGATTAATTAATGGAATTCTTGCATTGATACCATCAATGGTGGCTTTAGTATTTGAACCCATGCGTTTTAAGACAATGCCAGAGACAACTTCGCCTAAATTTTCGACTTTACCGCCTTCGGTTTTGCGCGTCATGGTGACAGCACCTTGACGAATTTCACTGCCCATTTCAACTTTAGCAATATCTGAAACCGTAACAACCGTACCATCTACTGTTTTAACGGGAACTTGTTTGATATTACTGATGCCAGCCTCACCACTCTCAAACCAGCCTGTGCCTCTAATCACAAGCTGCTCTTGCCCACGGTTCATGTACCATCCGCCAACATTCGCATTGTTGTTATCTAGGGCACCAACAACGTCTTCTTGCGTTAGTTCATATGCTAAGAGCTTAGATGGATCGACATTGACTTGGTATTGCCTAACATTACCACCAAAAGATAATACATCAGTGACTCCATCGACAGGCATAACGAGTAATTTTACTACCCAATCATTGAGACTCCTGAGTGCCATAGCATCATAACCTGCACCTTTATCTGAAATAAGAAGATACTGAAATACTTGGCCTAGCCCAGAGGTGTTTGGTCCCATTTCGGGTGTCCCAACACCTTCTGGTATCAGTTCTTTTGCGGCTTGAAGACGCTCAAATACGAGTTGTCTTGCAAAGTAAATGTCGGTGCCTTCTTTGAAAACAACCGTAACGCCAGACAAGCCTGTTTTAGAAATTGAGCGCACTTGTTCTACATCAGGTAGGGCATACATTACCGCTTCAATGGGGTACGTAATGAGTTGTTCAACTTCTTCAGCAGCCAGTCCTGGCGCTTCAGTATTTACAGCAACTTGAACATTAGTAACATCAGGAAAGGCATCCAAATTTAATTTTGGGATCACCATAACTGCACCAACCATAGTGGCAAACAGCGCAATCAAAATCAGGAGTCTATTATTAACAGACCAATCTATTATTTTATTAAACATAGTCTTGCTCCCTAGTGGTTGTGCGGATCAAATCCGCCTTTAGCGATTTCAGACGCAACAAAAAATGCGCCTTTAGTTACAATTCGCGTTCCACTATCAAGGCCAATGATTTCTCTAAAACCACCTAAGGCTCGGCCTAGTTCTATTTCTACAGCTTTAAATTCTCCAGGGTGGTCTTCGACAAATACTGTCCAATCACCATCTGCGCTGCGGATCAATGCTTCTTCTGGCACAGCCATCACTTTCTGCTTTGTGGCAAACTGAAAGTAAACTTTTACAAACATACCTGAATGAAGGTTATCATCAGCATTCTGTACCCCCAATCTAATAATTCTTGTACGAGTTACGGGATCAATTGTATGGGCTTCTTGGATAACTTTGGCATTGTAACTCTGGCCTTCTAATTTAAGTACCGCAGGAGAATCAATTGATAAATT
>NZ_JALNTH010000085.1:0-3278 GCF_023161935.1 Pseudoalteromonas sp. 2CM28B | reverse complement strand
AGATAACTGTTTTTGTTTACATATTCAGCGTCTTTACTGAGGCCATCAATGACCTCGATATAGTTTTTGTCTGAACGACCAAGGACAAGTGGTGCAAACTCGTACTCTTCATCTTCTTTTACAAAGACACCTAATTGTCCACCTAGCTCTTGTATGGCAACTTTCTCGACCGCTAAATCCACCTCAAATTGGTTTATCTTTACGTTGCCTTTTAATAATTGACCTGACGTTAGCTTTAACTCAGTGTTGTTTAATCGTACCCGTGCTAAAACATAAGGCTGATCTTTAGCTGGAATAATATTAGTGATGACTGAACTGAATGCGTGTTCACCTTGCTCAATATCAACATGCTGACCGACTTTGATTTGATTATATTGGCTGGTAAACACCTTAAATTCAGCCCACAAGGTGTCAAATTTGACGATTTCAAACAAGCTAGTGTTTTGCGTGATACCGCCAATATTTCCATTTCGCTGTAAAACAGTCCCAGAAACAGGCGATGTTATTTTATAAGTATTTAAGCTCTCATTAGATTCAATAACGGCTAATAGATCGCCTTTTTTTACCGTATCACCAACAGTGAAGTTTATTGTCTTTATAACGCCGTTATATCTAGCGCCAACTTGAAATAATTGTTCAGCGCCTATCGTCGTAGAGCCGTATACAGGGATAGTTTGGTTCAACGTTTTTGAAGCTAAATAGGCTGTTTCAACACCAACCTTTTTTGCCATGTTATTGTCGATTTTGCTTATGCCTTCTTCGCCTTCATGTTCATCTTCACTAGCGAAAACACTTTGAATGGGTGATAGATACCCAATAAAAATCAATAGTGCGAGTAAATAGTTTTTCATTTTGAATTCCTAAACGATTCAGTTAATCACTGAATCAATAAATTGTTATTAAACTTAAAGTGATGTTTATTTAGAGTGACAGCGCTTCGTTTGTTAGTTTTTCTATCTCTGCGCCATAAATTAGGGCAGCAGATGCCGCGTCAATAAGGGTTCGCCGAGCATTTAACAGCTCTTGTCTAGCCGATACATAATCAAGATATCCATATCGACCTTTTTGATAGGCGTCTTGAGTATCTTCCAGTGCATCTTCAAGCATTGGGATAACCGACTGCTTTAATGAATTAGCTGTTAATATGGCTTGTTTTCTATTGGAGTATGCTCGTAGTAAGTGATTTCTAAATCTTAACTTAGTCGCCTCTTTCTCTATGGCAACTTGGTCACGCTCTGCTAGCGCACTAGCGATTGCGCCAGAATTTCGCTTTTCAGCAAACAAAGGTAAGCTAAAGCCAGCGACCAGTGCCGTATCATTGGCTTCTTGAGAGCGCCTAACACCAACAGACCATTTGATATTGGCCGTTGACTCTGTTTTAGCCAACTGTAACTCGGCCTCTTTTAGTCGCTGCTCACTTGCATAAACTTGAATAGCAGGGTTTTTCTCTAATTTCGCAAAGAGACTACTAAAATCACTATCATTGCCAAACTGAAACAGATCTCCAGTTACTCTAGAGAATGACACTGATGTTTCTCCCCAGTAAGCTGATAAAGAAAGCTTTAGATATTCCAAGCGCTTTTGTTCAGATTGAAGGGTGAGGTTAGCCTGAGCAATAACTGCTTTTGAGCGTTTCACTTCAGCCTCAGGAGTAGCACCTGCGCGGTTACGCTGAGATACAATCTCTAAGGTTTCTTGTGCTAAGCTCAAAGCATTTTCTGCCAATATAACTCTTTGTTGGGCTGCAAGTACTTCCACGTACTTCTCAGTGACTTGAGCCATTAAATTAAGCGCAGAGACTTCTTTTTCAGCAGTGAGTAGTGTTCTTGATTTTGAAACAATTCCAATCCGCGCTGAGCGTTTATCTCCCATTTCGATAACCGAAGATAGAGCGACTGTTAATTCAGCACTGTCGAATGTATTAAATTCACCTGAGCCTGCAAAGTTCTCAGCTTCAAGCTCTAGTTCATAAGCAGGGTTTAAACTTGCGATTTGTTCTCGTCCAATTAATGCCGTTTGCTTGAAATCAAATATTTTAAGTTCTGGATTTTGTTTAAGCGTCCACTGAATTGCCTCTTGAAGGTTTAACTGCTTCTCAAAGGCATAAACATTAAATGTAAAAAGTGACAAAGCGAGAAACGCGATATATTTAAGCCGAGGTGTTACACACCTTAAAATTGCTATCTTGCGATGCACACAGGTATTAAGTGCCATGTATACTTTCCTATAAATTTATATGTGATATTTAGGTCATTAACATTTGACCTTTCTTAATTTTCTATAAAATTTAGGCGTATTTAGGTGGGCGGAATGGCACCGAGATATAGCCTTTTAGCTCAGGGGAAACTAAGGCGTAGGTAAGGAAGTGATCTGTTGCTTGTAAAATATTACAAGAAGAATCTGTATTTAAAAATAACTGACAGCAGCAACAAAAATTACAATTATCAATTGAAGAGTTGCTATTATTCACCTCAAGCATATTGGAGTCTTCTGGAGCTTTTAGCGGGGTAATAGACTTAGTTAGTGATGAACTAAAAGAACTTTCACTTAAGTTTATTTCAAGCTCTTCTAGCGAAAAAAACACAGACTGCACCGCGATTAAAATCATTATCACGTATGATATATATGGTTTAAAATATGACGGGTGCATTCTTTTAACTACTTTCTACTTAAGACTTTAGCTGTAAGATGCGGCGAGCACCGTTTAAAACGACAACAGCAATAATCAAACCAATCACTAAATCTGGATAACGGCTGCTAGTTACTGTAACTAATAAGCCAGCTAAGATTACACCTACGTTTGCGATTACGTCATTTGCGGAAAAAATCCAACTCGCTTTCATATGAGCGCCGTCTTCTTTGTTGCCAAATATTAAAAACAGACAAGCAATGTTAGCGATTAGTGCTATTCCACCAAATATCATCATTAAAGAAGAGATAGGTTCACTACCGTAAATAAAGCGTCTTACGACTTCACTCAAAGCACCTAGCGCTAGAATAATTTGAAGTACACCAGATATATGTGCCGCTCTAAGTTTCATGCTTATGCTTTTACCGACAGCATATATAGCTAAACCATAAACAGCAGCATCAGCAAACATATCTAATGAGTCGGCAATAAGGCCAGCAGATTGCGCAATAATCCCAGCAATTACTTCTATAAAAAACATGACTCCATTAATGGCTAACAACCATTTTAGCGTTGATGCTTCTTTCATCTCATTTTTTTGGGCTAGATCTTTTGCTTTTGCAGCTTCGGTGCTGCAACTTTCTTTAGT
>NZ_JALNTH010000084.1:0-3772 GCF_023161935.1 Pseudoalteromonas sp. 2CM28B | reverse complement strand
GCAGATAACAACCGCGATAAAGTCATGACGCTGAGTTGTGATGAATTTTTACGGCGCTACTTACAACATGTATTGCCTAAAGGGTTTATGCGCATTCGCCACTACGGCTTTTTAGCTAATGCGTGTCGCAAGCGAAAGTTAGGGTTAATAAAGGCTCAAGCATCAGTAACCCCATGCAAAGCGGTGAAGCCGAAGGTAGAGCAAGAACCATTAATACCGCATTGGTTTTGTCAGTCATGCAAGGTGGGTATTTTACGATTTATTGGTGTGATGAATTCAGATACGCCGACAAATGAAATAGTGCGAACGAGTTAGCAGCCTTGCTTGCTGCTTAAAATCAATGAGTTAACCTGCTTAATTGCTCAGGCTAACGACCTCTGCGTGCGTAAAAATATAATTGCTTCTTAAGGCAAATTTAGGTGTAATGGAAGCATAATAAACGCTGAGTAAAGCAGGGATAGCTTAGATGCGATAGGCTCGCCAGTAACGTTGGCTTGATATCGCTTAGGCCAGAAAAAGCAAATTCCCATAGCATAAACAACACCAACTCTGACACACCGAGTAGGTAGCGGCTCAGTCCAACAAGCGATTATGCAACACAAACTGCGTGTCGCATAAATACTAAAATGTTAAGTATCTTTAGGAGGTTGTTTGTTCTGCACTAACTGCGACAAAGAAAGTGATAGTCTATCGTTAAAAGATCCTGTGTGTGATTGCTGCGGATTTGATAATTCATACGTTTTACAGTTGATTGAAGAGAATGATGACGAACTTGAAACGGAAGACGAAATCCGCAGCAGCGTTGAGTGCGCTCAACGGAGTGTAATCCTTTTCGGACTTGTGTCAGCAGGTAATGGCGAAGATCGCGATGCAATTGTAGCTTGGCTAAAAAAAGAAGCTCTTTGGGAGTACGTTACCGAAGAAGAAAAAGCATTTTTTGAATCTCAACAGCTCACTAAGCGAAGTGTTATTAATGCTACTTGGAGAATAGAATCATTGGCTATATTGCTATGGGCGCTCTACAAGCTACCAGCATTCAATAACTTCAGTGAGTTATGCGATCTCGACGCTATAAAGAATGCTTGTGACTTTTACTTGAAAGAATCCAAAAATTTTATAGAAAACGCTGAGTTACGTTCAGATGATGAGATATTTGATGCAAATGAACTAATTTATGATTCTCATTGGAAAGTTAGAGACGCTACAATCAATCATCAACCCATACCAGTAGAAATAGATTCAAGTATTGTGCAAGAGAGACATCATGCTATAAATTGGCTGATAGGTTACTGTGGGCAGGAATGGGATGAAATTACGACAGATACTTAACAAAGAAAATGAAGACGGATACCTGGGAAGAGCACCCAGCTACCGCTTATTTTGGTGTTATAAATCATCATAAGGAAGTGCTCGTGTTAGAATTTAGTTTATCGTTTCTCTCTCATGCAGGGTTTATTTTTGTTATCGTTTTGACTTTAATTAAAATGAAAAAGGTAACCATAAATTTAAATTGGGGAGCCTTGTCTCTTGTTATATTTTTTGGTTATTTTCTTGCCGTTTTTACAGGTAGTGAGCTAATTCCTGTAAATAGAATCATTCCTGATTTAAGTTTTAACTGGGGTGGTAAAATCACCGCTATTCTTCTATGGATCGTTACTTTATTTTTACTGATACACTTAAATGCTAACTTTAAAGCTGCCGATGCAGGCTTTAGGCTTAAGCAAACAACAGGATCAATTAAGCCAGCTGTTATCGTTACTATATTATTTGTTTTTTTACAGTTAATACTTTCTACCATTCTAGGTGAAGGACCTAATTATGATTTTGAAAAGTTAGTATATCAAGCAACAATTCCAGGGTTTGATGAAGAACCTATGTTTAGAGGAATTATTCTTTATACTTTTTCTCTAGCTGTAATTTCTTCTCGTATTAATATATATGGAGCCCAAATTAATATTGCAGGTTTACTATTAGTTTTATTGTTTGGTTTACTTCATGGGATAATGTACAGCGGCGGAGAATGGCATTTTTCTATTATATCTTTATCGATTACAGGTGTTTATGGCTTTATTTTATTATGGTTAAGAGAGCGTACAGGGAGTTTGGTCTTTCCAATAATTGCTCATAACTTAGTCAACTTTTCAGGTTTGTTTGTTTGATTTATAACAAGTAAATAAACTAGGACACGCAACAGTTGGCCGCGCTTCGTTCCTCGCACATTATAGCCAACTATTACTTAGCCTGTTATTTGGGCGTTATGTGTAATGGAGTAGATGGCATGGAGTTTCAGACGATCCCAATAATGCGGATTTTCGATGAAGATAAAGCAAAAGAGTTTTACCTTGGCTTTCTCGGTATGGAACTAGATTGGGAGCATCGTTTTGAGGATGGTTACCCAATTTACATGCAAGTTTCGCTTGGCGATTTTGTTTTACATCTGAGTGAACACTCTGGTGACTGCACACCGGGCAGCAAGGTCTTCGTTAATGTAAGCAATCTTGATCAACTTTTCGCACAAGTTACTGCAAAGCCTTACAAATACAACAAACCAAGCATTGAAGATGCCCCTTGGGGTGCAAGGTGTTTTACCGTAACAGATCCGTTTTCAAACAGGATATTGTTTAATGAATCAGCAGACACATAACAATCAAATTTTATCGCCAGCAAAAAGCGCTGGCTGCGACGTCAACCCGCTGCGCGGCTTTCCGCGCTAAATTTGGGCGTTATGTGCTCTAAGGTATCTCATGCTCTCAATCACCAGTGAAGATAAAGAGAATCAACTTAAAAGTTATTGTCAGCATTGGCTGAGCTTATTAGCCACAAATCAATTTGAAGACGCAGAAAAGCTCATTGATATAAACAATAACTATGGTGTTGTATGGGCAGAATCTGAACTCAAAGACGCTGTGCATGATTACTTTGGTAGCGATGCCCCTGTGAGTTTTCAAAACGAAAATATAGCGAATTGTTACCCTGAGTTTTTAGAAACCGATTCAGGCTCATTGATCTTCGGCTTTTATTTACCCGCCAATGGCGAGATAACCGACCTAACTGTTGAATTTGAGTTTGTACCAATTGGGAACAACAATTATGCTGCAACAATCAACGATGTTCATGTTCTGTAGCATGTACGCACATAACAAGCGCCAGCACATCGCGCCTGCGGCGCTGGACTCGCAACAAGTTGCTCGCCCGTGTGGCGGGCGCTAGCTTTGCGGAGGCTTTATTGACATTTTAATATTAGTTATCGCCTCAGTATTATTCTTTGTTTTGGTTATAAAGTTGGAATCAATGATTCCCATCAACTTTTTGGACAAAGCAGAAAGAACGTTTAACGACCTAGGTGCAAACGTGCAGGTAAGAACAAATTCTTACTCTCGTTTTTATAACACCAAAGGACGATTGGTAAAAAAGTCGGATATAGCAAAAATCCAAAAAGCGGGTTGTCTTACACTTTTTACATTATCGGATAACGCAATCGATATTACGGTGCATCCAGCTAATAAAGATACTGTGTTTGAAAAAGCTAAAAGTATATTTAAAGAGGCTCAAGTTGTTGAAATTGATATACAAAGCTAACAAACCAATTATTCCGACCTCAACTCGCTGCGCTCTTTTCGTCGGCATATTGGGGCGTTAGCACTGTCCACTTATGGCACAGACTGTGTAAAAACTAATTTTTAATAAATTGTCTTGGTATGTTCTTAGTTTAAAACCATCTAGGATGGTTGCGATCGATTTTTTCTCAGTATCACAATTTTCTCCGCGCGAG
>NZ_JALNTH010000083.1:0-4168 GCF_023161935.1 Pseudoalteromonas sp. 2CM28B | reverse complement strand
ACCATCCTAGATGGTTTTAAACTAAGAACATACCCAAGACAATTTATTAAAAATTAGTTTTTACACAGTCTGTGCCATGAGCAGACATTGAAGATTCTTAATGTGTGAAGTCAATATTTGAACCCACCGGCCTTCAATACTCATGAAAGTGCCAAGCGTTGCGAACGCTGCCTTAAACGCTTTGTTATACTCATTTAGCCGACAAACTCTTCGAAGGGAAGATCAGATTCTTTCGCTAAACCTTCATCGAGCATCTCGTTGAACCATGCCTTTAAAGCTATTTGCATTTCTGGCATTGAAGATTTCCACACAGGTTTAATGTGTTTAATCCAAAGCTCAATCTCTTTTTGTGTATATGTTTGATGCTTACACAAAATACGAGTAATTCTCAGAATATCATCAGCTGCTTCTTTGTCGATTACTTGACTAGGAACTGACCAATTTTTTTGACCTAAGCAATCTGTATAAAATCCGACTTGCTTTAGCTCGTCTAGTAGCGCTGGAAAATCGTTTTTCTCGGAGTAAATACCACCGAAGTCACGCAGTTTTGTACAGCCATTTGCAACCAAATAAGGAAATACATACATCATATTCTTTTTTGTATGACTGCGATAAGCTTTCCAAGCGTCTTTGACGTCATTGCCATCTCTTGCGACTGCTAACTCACGTAAGATTGAAATTTTACCAGCCTCTTCAATTGCTAAGACAGCTAACGAATAAGCTGTCGGGTAGCTTTCAAGTTCAAACAGTTTTTCAGCGTCTCTCAATAGTCGGTTAGCGTTTTGTTGAGCAAAGTTCATTCCATCAGCAATTTCACGTGAACTGAGTGTATTTTTCCACTGTCTCAAATTTTTACTCACGATCACTCCTATGAGTTATAACGCCAGCATTTGCGGCTGGCTCGGAAACCAGTCTGCCAACATGCTCTTGTTAGCTGTCTTTCTCGTGCCAATACTTTAACTCTCTACCCGCGAGCATCTCTCTCATTTTTTTAGCTAATTCTTGATTTTTTGGTGATCCATTCTCAAAATGCTCAATGATTTTCTGTCGGAATGGCTCATGTGCTTTTCGTCGCGTCATTACTGTACTTAATGTATTAGCAGCAAGCCTGTAGGGAAATTCATTTTCCTTCATATCAGCGAGAATAGTTTTGTACTGTTCGGTAACATCTAACCAATCTTCCAAATTATCTGCTTCTTTATCAAAATGTGCAGGTGTAACTTTACTAGGAGCTTTTCCTCCAAAAATTTCTATTCCGGCTCCATCATAGGCTTTAGCGACAAGTTCAGAGCAAAATGATGACGTATCATTTCCCGACCCCATGAATACTTTGTTGTAATCTTGGGCATAAAAAAACATAGCTGCTTTTTGAAGTTTTTCGGTACTCAAACCTGCTCCTGTAATAGATTTATGTCTAATAACTCTCCATCTATTTTTACAAGCAACATCTTCATCAATCAGCAGGGTAAGGTGAACACCTTTATCACCTGTAGAATGTATAAAAACGCCATCACCCAAGCATAATTCAACATGGCTTGAACTAGCTTTTGGATAAATAACTTTTTGCAATGCAACAAGAGATGAAGACAATTTTCCTTCACCTGTTACTAATAAAACATCTCCTGGTAACACAGAACTCTCCTAGACAGCTAACAGCTTTATCAGCAGACACTTTCCCTATTTTAGCGCAAAAATGTCCTTATTTTATGAGCTCCTATTAATAGCAAAAAGCATAAGTTATTGCTAGCTATATATATTATGCTTGGGATGAGTTATTTCGTCATGTAGAAAAAGGGGAAGTATCCTCTTAGCTTTACTTAGCTGGCGGCAAATCTCCTGAATGACTATAGATCGCTCTTAGCTGCCTGTTAGGTGAAGCCCTAAGCTTTTACTTGCGTCTTCTATTCGGCGCTCTTTGCCCTGTAATACGTTTTTTATCGCGATCTTTACGCGCTTTGTTGGTGTTTTTGCGGTTATCTTTTGGTGGCTTATTTAAATCAGGTTCATAGCCTTCAAGCCATTGTGGTGTTAAGCGGGTATCAAGCAGTACTTCAATTTCTTCAAGTAGCCATTGCTCATCTAAGCTCACTAAAGACATAGCAAGGCCTTGCTCACCAGCTCGTCCTGTACGGCCAATACGATGCACATAATCTTCAGCTATGTATGGCAATTCAAAGTTAATTACGTATTTAAGTGCCGGTATGTCTAAACCGCGCGCCGCTACATCGGTGGCTACTAATACACGCGTACTGCCCTCTTTAAAGTTTTGTAATGCGCGATCGCGAGCACCCTGTGATTTATCACCATGAATAGATTCGGTTTTTAAACCATCTTTACACATTTCTTTGGCAAGCTTATCGGCCATTTGTTTAGTGCGGGTGAATATAAGCACTTGGCGCCAGTTTTTCATGCCAATCATGTGCGATACCAGTTCGCGCTTTCTGTCTTCATCTACTGCGTAAATAACTTGTTCAACCTCTACAGCAGCAGAGTTGCGCTTATCAACTTCAATAAGCTCAGGGTCTTTGAGCAATTTTTTACTCAGCTCAAATACACTGTCATCAAAGGTGGCGGAAAACAGTAAGGTTTGACGATCGCCTGGGATGTGACGCAGTATTCGTCTAATTTCGTCAATAAAACCCATATCAAGCATACGGTCTGCTTCATCAAATACTAAAGAGTCCACGCTTGAAAGCACCACACTGCCTTTCACTATATGATCAAGCAAGCGCCCTGGCGTTGCCACTATTACTTGCGCTGTTTTAAGTGCTTTAATTTGCGGGCCAATGCTTGCGCCACCATAGGCAAGTGCACCTTTTATATCTGTACCTTGTGCGTATTTTTCAAAGCTTGCAAATACTTGCTGAGCAAGCTCCCTAGTGGGCGTTAAAATAACCACACGGGCAATGCCTGGTTCGTCTTTTTTAGCGGAATTTAAAAGCTTATGTAATAGCGGCAAAACAAAAGCGGCTGTTTTACCGGTGCCAGTTTGAGCGCTGCCCATCACGTCTTTGCCCGCTAAAATTGGCGGTATAGTTTTGTGCTGAATAGCGGTAGGCGTAGTGTAATTATTTTGCTCTATTGCCGTTAATAGTAACGGGTCTAGGGCTAGTGATGAGAACGATGTGGCAGACATAAGCTTGGCTTTAAAATAACAAAGAACGCTATTATACCTGAGCTTTAGTAATAAAAAAGGCGCTCAATAGCGCCCTTTGTAAAATGAAGTATTTAAGCCGGTTTTAATGTGGCTTTACGCTCATTATAAAATGCAATTAAATCATCTACGGTGCTTTGACAGTACTCACGAATACCCGATACCACCATGTGTTTTTCACCAAAACCCACCTTTTCGCCGTTTTCGAGTAAATTAAAGCGCAAGGTTATTTTGCCGCGTTTACCAGCGTATTCAAAACTTGGCTCAGCAAACTCAAGGGTCGGTGATTTAATATCAATGTTATTAAGGTTAATTATCATTGATTCATAAATAATCATAGGCCGCGCAGGATTTATCATTACCGCTTGCTTGCCCATTAAAGGAATAATTACATGCGGGAACGCAGCACCTGAGAACTCAACATAATTTTTTATTACACTGTTTGTAAGTGTTGGGCATTTACTGGTTTTACCGTCGCGTTTAACCTTTAAAATTACTTTTTCGCCATGGTTTACATCAAACTCTTCTCCAGGTTGTTCTGGAAAATTTAGCTTGGTATTTTCATCAACCATACCGGCAAAGGTAAACTCCATTCGCTCACTAATGCCATAGCGGTCTAACACTAGAGAAAAAAGTAAGTCTCCTGGTGCGCAAAACTTTTTAGCGTCTTTATCATGAAGCGGGTTGTAGTCGTCGGCTACACATTTAGCAAAGCGACAACCTTGCTCACGAGAAATTGAAACATAATCAGCATGCTGCTGATAGTAAGGACTTAACATAGTGTGTTCACTGCTTAAACTGCTTATAACCTAGCCATACTACCAGAAAAAAAATCTTGAGAGGTCGAATCTGTTTAATAAAGGTTACAAATGGTTGTTTGTAATGGCCAAGCATATAATTTCGAGGCTTTTTAAACGTAAAAAGCCGCTTAAATTAAGTAACACCACTCGTTTAAGAACGAGTGGTGCTTTTTCGTTTATATCTAACCGGATATTTTTGTGTCTTTGCCAGCAC
>NZ_JALNTH010000082.1:0-4187 GCF_023161935.1 Pseudoalteromonas sp. 2CM28B | reverse complement strand
TGGTAGACACAAGGGATTTAAAATCCCTCGACTAACAAGTCGTGCCGGTTCAAGTCCGGCCTCGGGCACCACTTTTACTAAAGTCCTTTTAGTAAATTAAATATTCCCTATTTTAAATAAATACCCATCTGTTATATAACAATCACTTTGTTTATGTTTTTGCCTATTCCTTAAAAATTAATAGCAATTGGCTTAATCAAGTGACTAATTTGAGGTAGACAATCGTGCTTAAAGCAGAGCATACGCATTGTTACACGTTAGCGTTAGTTGATTAAACCTACATTACTTTCCCTATACCCCTTTGCTGCTGATATAGGGTACTTTTAACGCCGTTTACATCCAATTCAGTTCCATCAAAGCAATTTTGCATACATACGCGACTACCTGATGATATAAACTTGATAGCTAAAGGTGCAACTAATAGCACTTGGTTGTTATGCGCTTATATGTGCGCTCTATTTATTAAAACAACGTGTTTTAGAGGTGTATTGCCAAAGCTAAACAGTTTGATGATTAAATACGGTCGTTAATGTATTAGCTGAAGTGTGTAGGTAAGGGAGGAAATAAAGTGCAAAGCAAAGCGACACAAAGCCGCTTTGCTAAAGTACATAATGCTATAACTTTGCTTGTGCCTTATAAATAGGGTATTCGCTCATTAAACCTTGAATAAGCGCCACGCACATTAAAATAAGCACAATTGAAAAAGGTAACGCAGTGGTTACTACTCCCGATTGCAAGGCCTGCAAGGCTTGAGAGCCACCTACCCACAGTAATACGGCGGCTATTGCCCCTTCAATCGTTGCCCAAAATATACGTTGTGGTACCGGCGCATCAATTTTTCCGCCTGCGGTTATGCCATCTATTACAAGTGAGCCAGAATCAGAAGAGGTAATAAAAAATACTAAAACAAGCACAATTGAGATCACACTAATAAGGCCACTAAGCGGAAGCTGCTCATAAACCTGAAATAGCGTTACAGAGATATCGGTTAACCCGTTTTGCCCAAGTGGGCCTACTTTATCAATAATTTGTGAAATCGCTAAATTACCAAATACCCCCATCCACACTAAGCTTAATAGTGTTGGCAGGCCAATGACGACTAATAAAAATTCTCGCACGGTACGGCCTCTAGAAACGCGGGCAATAAACATTCCTACAAACGGCGACCACGATATCCACCATGCCCAATAAAATACTGTCCAGGCATGCATCCAGTCTTCATCTTCACGGCCAAACGGATTACTAAGCGGAATCATATGTTCTACATATGCACCAAAGGTAAACCATATTGCTGTGATTGAGTCACTAAAAGTAAGCGATATTATGGCTACAAGTAAAATAAATGCACATATAAGATTGATGTTACTAAGTACTTTCACACCCCCTTCAATGCCTTTAATAACAGAAACAATAGCAATACAGGTAACGAGCGCTATAACTGTAATTTGAAAAGCGGTACCGTAGTCAGTGCCCATTAAATAATTAATACCACTTGTTGCTTGCTGTGCCCCTAAACCAAGAGACGTTGCTAAACCAAAAAGCGTAGAGAGTACAGCAAGTATATCAATAACGTGACCAAGCCAGCCCCATGCACGATCGCCAAATAAGGGATAAAACACGGAGCGTATAGATAACGGAAGGCCTTTATTGTAAGCAAAAAACGCTAAGCTAAGTGCAACAATGGCGTAAATTGCCCAACCATGTAAGCCCCAGTGATACATGGTGGCGCCCATGGCTAAAGAGTGCGCTTCTGGGGTATTTGGCTCTGCGTTCATTGGCATTAAATACCAATCAGTATAATAGGCAGCGGGCTCTGCAACACCCCAAAACAGTAAACCTATCCCCATTCCTGCGGCAAATAACATTGCCAGCCATGAGAGATAACCATGTTCAGGTTTTGCATCAACACCCCCTAAGCGAATTTTACCAAGAGGGGAGAGCGCAAGTGCAAAGCAAAATAATACGAAACCATTAGCAATCAACATGAAGTAGCTATCAAATTTATTGATAATGGCATCTTTAGTTGAGGTAAGTGCTTCCCTGACCACTTCAGGGTCAAGCAACAAGGTAAGGGCAACAAATAGTATGACTAAAAATGCGCTTATTCCAAACACTGGGTTATGAACATCAAACCCCCATTTTTGTACGTTATCTTGACCTACCTGATAATCGGTAGTGTCAATACTGTATTTGTTCAATTGGTCATCCATCATGACTCCTTTATATTATAGATAACAAACTTCAATTTTATAGTACGTAAGTAAATCAAAAAGCGCCTATTACTGATATTTAATTATGGTATATATCTCTGAAATACATTAATAAATTTTTATATAGTTTGAAAGGCAAAAAAAAGCGAGCTAATGCTCGCTTAATAATTTTTTAATTTAGCGTTACTTCCACGCGTTAGGATCAACCTCTTTAGCAAGCTTAGGGTGCTTGTCTTTGTCAAACGTAGGTAATACACCTTGCTTGTTTTGCGCGTTGTAATCTTTTGATAACCACACAACAACGCCTGAAAGCATAAACAGTGCAACCACGTTTACAATAGCCATTAGGCCCATAGAAATGTCAGCAAGTGTCCAAATAATACCTAGTTCACCAATGGCACCAAACATAACCATACCTAATACAAGTAATCTAAATATAAACATTCCTTTAGTAGAGTTGTGCTCTAAAAACATTAGGTTTGTTTCGGCATATGAGTAATTCGCGACAATAGAGGTAAATGCAAAAAATAAAATGGCAATGGCAATAAAGTAAGTACCCCAGTCACCTACGTGCTCTTGTAGTGCAGCTTGCGTTAACTCTATTCCTAATACACCCGATTCAGGCACAAGTTGATTAGACAGTAAGATTAATGAGGCAGTGGCTGTACAGATCACAATAGTATCTATAAATACACCTAGCATTTGCACATACCCTTGCGAGGCTGGGTGCGGTGGATAAGGTGTTGCCGTTGCTGCGGCATTGGCTGCGCTACCCATACCGGCTTCGTTTGAAAACAAACCGCGCTTAATACCTTGGATCATAGCTTGCGTTACACCATAGCCAATTGCACCGGCGCCTGCTTGCTCTAAACCAAAAGCACTTTTTATTATAAGTACAATAACATCAGGCAGGGCAGTAAAGTTAATCGCACATACATATATAGCAACTAGCAAATAGGCAAGCGCCATAAATGGAACAACCATTTCGGCAAAACGTGATATTGTTTTTAATCCACCAAAAATAATGATGCCAGAGCCAATTACAAGTGCAATGCCTACTATATACTTAGGTACATCAAACGCTACTTCAAATGCGGCAGCAATAGAGTTTGACTGTACAGCATTAAATACCAGGCCAAAGGCTAAAATTAAGCATAATGAAAACAACACACCCATCCAGCGTTTGCCTAAACCTCGTTCCATATAATAAGCAGGGCCGCCTCTAAAGTTGCCATCAGCGTCTTTAGTTTTATAAGCTTGCGCTAACGTACTTTCTGCAAAGCTAGTTGCCATACCTATTAAAGCAATCAGCCACATCCAAAATATAGCGCCAGGGCCACCTAAATAAAGTGCCACGGCAACACCGGCCATATTACCTGTTCCAACCCGCGCCGCTAAAGAAGTACAAAAAGCCTGAAAAGAAGAAATCTCATCTCCACCACATTTACGTGAGCCAAACATAACTTTAAACATATGAGGGAATTGTACAAATTGAATAAAGCCTAACCGAATGGTAAAAAAGACACCTGCTGCTATTAATAAGTAGACGAGAACTTGGCCCCAAAGTAAGGCACTTATACTATTTATTATATCTGTCATGAATACTACCTAAGTACATGAGTTGAAAAAGTGCTGGCAACTTACCATAACAAATCAAAAGAGTTTAGTTTTAAAAGCAAAAAAGCAGTCTTATCCACAGGCTTTTGTGGGTAACATGTGTTTTTAATGTGGGGTTCTTATGGGTATAAATTAAATGCAATTTTATTCAATAAAACGCTTGCGTATAAAACGTTTCTCCCTATAATGCGACCCCACTGAGACGGCAGAGCGCAACGCATAGCGAGGCACGAGCTACTCAGTGAGTTGAGTAAAACTTAGTTTTAAAAACTTTCAAGTTTAAAAAATTAAGTGTTGACAAAAAAATAGGAAAGCGTAAGATGCGCAGCCCTAGCGAGATAAAGTTTAACGCTTTAATCG
>NZ_JALNTH010000081.1:0-5691 GCF_023161935.1 Pseudoalteromonas sp. 2CM28B | reverse complement strand
TTGCCTATAGCAACATTGGCAACATCACTTATTTTTACAGGAATACCATCGTTCTTTTTGATGATGACATTGAGGATCTCATCTATTGTCGCTAGTTGCCCAATGGAGCGTACTAAAACTTGCTGTCCGTTTTGTTCGATATAACCTGCGCCACGGTTGTCATTGTTTTTACGTAATGCATCAGATATTTCTTCAAAGGTTACCTGATGAAAAAGTAATTTTTCGGGTTTAGGCGTTATGTGATATTGCTTGTTGTAGCCGCCGATACTGTTGACCTCAATGACGCCTTTAACTTGAGCCAATTGCGGTTTAATGATCCAGTCTTGTATTTCTCTTAAGGCAATAGCGGTATAAGGCTCTCCATTAGGCATTTTAGCGTCAGGAGAAGCTTGTACGGTATACATAAATATTTCGCCAAGCCCTGTCGAAATAGGACCCATTTCTGGCTCTAAGCCAGAGGGAATAACGCCTTTTATCGCAGCTAATCTTGCATTGATTAAGTTGCGAGCAAAATAAATATCGGTTCCCTCTTCAAAGATAACGGTTACTTGAGATAATCCATATCTTGACAGGGAGCGGGTGTGAGACAGCTTTGGCAATCCGGCTAAGGCGGTTTCTACAGGAAAGGTCACCCTTTGTTCCGCTTCCAAAGGTGAATAACCGGGGGCAGAAGTGTTTATTTGTACCTGCACGTTTGTTATATCTGGAACAGCATCAATGGGAAGTTTTTGATAACTCCACATGCCAACGCCGATGATTACCATCAGCAGACTTAATACTAAATAGCGTCTATTTATTGCTAGACGCAAAATTGATTCAATCATATTGCGTCTCCTAATCGTCGTCTTCTACTTCAGATTTCAAAATATCCGCTTTTATCAGATAACTGTTTTTGTTTACATATTCAGCGTCTTTACTGAGGCCATCAATGACCTCGATATAGTTTTTGTCTGAACGTCCGAGCACAAGTGGCGCAAACTCGTACTCTTCATCTTCTTTTACAAAGACACCAAATTGTCCTCCCAGTTCTTGTATCGCAACTTTCTCGACGGCTAAATCCACCTCAAATCGGTTTATCCTTACGCTGCCCATTAATAATTGGCCTGAGGTTAGGTTTAGCTCAGTGTTATTTAAACGTACACGTGCTAAAACATAAGACTGATCTTTAGCTGGAATTATATTGGTGATGGTTGAGTTGAATGCCTGTTCACCATGCTCAATATCAACAGGTTGACCGACTTTGATTTGATTATATTGGCTGGTAAACACCTTAAATTCAGCCCACAAGGTGTCAAAATTGACGATTTCAAACAAGCTAGTGTTTTGCGTGATACCGCCAATATTTCCATTTCTCTGTAAAACAGTCCCAGAAACAGGGGATGTTATTTTATAGGTATTTAAGCTTTCATTAGATTCAATAACGGCTAATAGATCTCCTTTTTTTACCTTATCACCAACAGTGGAGTTAATTGTCTTTATAACGCCGTTATATCTAGCGCCAACTTGAAATAATTGTTCAGCGCCTATCGTCGTAGCGCCGTATACAGGGATAGTTTGGTTCAACGTTTTTGAAGCTAAATAGGCTGTTTCAACACCAAGCCTTTTTGCCATGTTATTGTTTATTTTGCTAATGCCTTCTTCGCCTTCATGTTCATCTTCACTAGCGATAACACTTTGAATGGGTGATAGATACCCAATAAAAATCAATAGTGCGAGTAAATAGTTTTTCATTTTGAATTCCTAAACGATTCAGTTAATAACTGAATCAATAAATTGTTATTAAACTTAAAGTGATGTTTATTTAGAGTGACAGCGCTTCGTTTGTTAGTTTTTCTATCTCTGCGCCATAAATTAGGGCAGCAGATGCCGCATCAATGAGGGTTCGCCGAGCATTTAACAGCTCTTGTCTAGCCGATACATAATCAAGATATCCATATCGACCTTTTTGATAGGCGTCTTGAGTATCTTCCAGTGCATCTTCAAGCATTGGGATAACCGACTGCTTTAATGAATTAGCTGTTAATATGGCTTGTTTTCTATTGGAGTATGCTCGTAGTAAGTGATTTCTAAACCTCAACTTAGTCGCCTCTTTCTCTATGGCAACTTGGTCACGCTCTGCTAGCGCACTAGCGATTGCACCAGAATTTCGCTTTTCAGCAAACAAAGGTAAGCTAAAGCCAGCGACCAGTGCCGTATCATTGGCTTCTTGAGAGCGCCTAACACCAACAGACCATTTGATATTGGCCGTTGACTCTGTTTTAGCCAACTGTAATTCGGCCTCTTTTAGTCGCTGCTCACTTGCATAAACTTGAATAGCAGGGTTTTTCTCTAATTTCGCAAAGAGACTACTAAAATCACTATCATTGCCAAACTGAAACAGATCTCCAGTTACTCTAGAGAATGACACTGATGTTTCTCCCCAGTAAGCTGATAAAGAAAGCTTTAGATATTCCAAGCGCTTTTGTTCAGATTGAAGGGTGAGGTTAGCCTGAGCAATAACTGCTTTTGAACGTTTCACTTCAGCCTCAGGAGTAGCACCTGCGCGGTTACGCTGAGATACAATCTCTAACGTTTCTTGTGCTAAGCTCAATGCATTATCTGCCAATATCACTCTTTGTTGGGCTGCAAGTACTTCCACGTACTTCTCAGTGACTTGAGCCATTAAATTAAGCGCAGAGACTTCTTTCTCAGCATTGAGTAGTGCTCTTGATTTTGAAACAAGTCCAATCCGCGCTGAGCGTTTATCTCCCATTTCGATAACCGAAGATAGAGCGACTGTTAATTCAGCACTGTCGAATGCATTAAATTCACCTGAGCCTGCAAAGTTCTCAGCTTCAACTTCTAGTTCATAAGCGGGATTTAAACTTGCTGTTTGTTCTTGTCCTGTTAATGCGGTTTGTTTGAAATCAAATATTTTGAGTTCAGGATTTTGTTTAAGCGTCCACTGAATTGCCTCTTGAAGATTTAACTGCTTTTCAAAGGCATAAACATTAAATGTAAAAAGTGACAACGCGAGAAACGCGATATATTTAAGCTGAGGTGTTACACACCTCAAAATTGCTATCTTGCGATGCTCACAGGTATTAAGTGCCATGTATACTTTCCTATAAATTAATATGTGATATTTAGGTCATTAACATTTGACCTTTCTTAATTTTCTATAAAATTTAGGCGTATTTAGGTGGGCGGAATGGCACCGACATATAGCCTTTTAGCTCAGGAGAAACTAAGGCGTAGGTAAGGAAATATTCTATTTTTTGTAAAATATTACAAGAATAATCTGCATTTAAAAATAAGTGACAACAGCAACAAAAATTACAATTATCAATTAAAGTTTGGCTATTACTCACCTCAAATAAATTGGAGGTTTCTGGAGATTCTAGCGGGGTAATAGACTCAGTTAGTGATGTATTAAAAGAACTTTCAATTAAGTTTACTTCAAGCTCTTCTAGCGAAAAAAACACAGATTGCACCGCGATTAAAATCATTATCACGTATGATATATATGGTTTAAAATATGACGGACGCATTAGGTTCATTGTTATCTAGTTCGCTTCAATCAGTCTGATAGTTCCCAAAGTCGTTGGGACTATGTTTAAATCTGAAACATGAGTAAACCCTGATTCAACCTCTAAAGAAGGAAGGACTCCATCTACATTATCTTTTGTAGTTTCAAAACCATCTAATAACTGAACGACAAAGAACAATATCCGTTGAAATATTGAAGTCGGCTTTCCCCAGTCAGCAATTAATAAAATGCCACCCGGTTTCAGTACCCGACGAATTTCAGTTAATGTCGCACGCTTAGTTGAACGGCTTAAGTGATGAAAAAACAAACTTGAAAATACGATATCAAAGGAATTATCACTAAAAGGCATTTCTTGTCCAAAGCCCTGTCTAAAAGAAATATTAAGATCCTTGCCTATAACTTTTTTCTGTGAAATATCTAAAGCGGTTTGGTCTGCATCTAAGCCTATTACGGTATATTTAGGTGATTTTTCAGCTATTAATTTTGTTAGCGTTCCGGTTCCACATCCAACATCAAGTAGGTTGTTTCCTTTGACGTTGGCAACTTTATCTACAATCAGTTTTTTAAAAAATGCTTCTCTCGTGGTGATAGCAACGAGGCTGTCATAAAAATTAGTTAACCAATGAAATCGTAATGGCGGAATGTAGGCATTGTTTTTCATAACTTCATTTCCCTTTAGCCGTTTGAAGCAGACTTAAACTAGCTATAAAGATGCTATTAATGGTTTTAAAATTTAAATAAATAGCCATGATGAATTTGTTTAATACTTTAGCTGTAAGATACGGCGAGCACCGTTTAAAACGACAACAGCAATAATCAAACCAATCACTAAATCTGGATAACGGCTGCTTGTTACTGTAACTAAAAAGCCAGCTAAGATTACCCCAACATTTGCAATAACGTCATTTGCGGAAAAAATCCAGCTTGCTTTCATATGAGCGCCGTCTTCTTTATTACCAAATATTAAAAATAGACAAGCAATGTTAGCGATTAGTGCTATTCCACCAAATATCATCATTAAAGAAGAGATCGGTTCACTACCGTAAACAAAGCGTCTTACGACTTCGCTCAAAGCACCTAGCGCTAGAATAACTTGAAGCACACCAGATATATGTGCCGCTCTAAGTTTCATGCTGATACTTTTACCTACCGAATAAATAGCCAAACCATACACAGCAGCATCAGCAAACATATCTAATGAGTCCGCAATTAGGCCAGCAGACTGTGCAATCAACCCAGCAATTACTTCTATAAAAAACATGACTCCATTAATGGCTAACAACCATTTTAGGGTTGATGCTTCTTTCATCTCATTTTTTTGGGCTAGATCTTTTGCTTTTGCAGCTTCGGTGCTGCAACTTTCTTTAGTTGATGCCAACTCTGCACCGAGATTGAGTTGTTGTAATTTTTTTGTTATCTCATCTAAATTTTCATCATGAAAAACCTTGACTAAACGGCTAGGAATATCAAATTGCAACCCAACTGAAGGCTCAATTGAGTCAAGTGCTAACCTAATCAATCTCTCTTCTGAAGGACAGTCCATTTGAGGTACTTTAAATGTACTGACAAACGCGCCACTATAGTTATCTAATTGTGTATCAATTTTTACATCTTCATTGGTAGAAGATGATTGACACTGACCACTACATTTTTCTGACATATTTAACATTCCGTAATAATATTAAAATAAGTATAAAATCTATAGTGGCTATAGAGTCAAATAAAAAATTATTTAATGTAAAAGCGTGGAAACTGAATTGAAAAGCTAGTTTAAGAAAATAGTTTCTGCTAGTATTTTAAATACTATATTTAACTGGTGATAACTTTGAACCTTAATGTTGTACTAAAAATGCTCTTGGTTATTTCGATTGTTTTACAATCGTTAACTGCTGTAGCATCCTCAACATCTGAGAATCACCAAATAGATATAGAGCACCTTCAAACTCAACATGATCATGCAGATGATCGAAATGTCTCAAATGATAATGTAGGTGATGAGCAGCATAATGAAAAAGATTGTCATCACTGCGGACATTGCAGTGGCAGCCACTTATCTTGGATTTTAGTCAGTAATTCAAATACCAGGGGCAAACTAAACATTATCAATAAAACGCCTTATCAAATTGATCAAACAAGTACCTTTCTTGAAGCGATACTTCGTC
>NZ_JALNTH010000080.1:0-6046 GCF_023161935.1 Pseudoalteromonas sp. 2CM28B | reverse complement strand
CAGTAGTGAAACGAAACAGCGCCGATGATAGTGTAGCATTTGCTATGTGAAAGTAGGACATTGCCAGGCTCCAAATAAGAGAAACCCGTTACAGCGATGTAACGGGTTTTTTGCTGTCTGGGATTTAATAAGTAGCCAAGACTCATGCCGAACCCTGAGTTAAACGAAACAGCTCGAAAGCGTGCACCGCATAAGGCCGCCCCGACGCAATGATAATGTAGCATTTGCTATGTGACTCTCTACCGCTGTGGGCACTACGACATTGCCAGGCTTCAAATACAAGAAAGCCCGACTCGAAAGAGCCGGGCTTTTTTACGTCCGCAGAAAAGTGAAAAATACATTCCAGATATTATTCGCACAGTCTCCACCACCTCCGTAGCGTGGGTTGAGTATCACGAAACCCGCGGCAAAAGCCCACCACAGAACTCACACTCTTTGTACTAAAGCCTTCAATTTTCGTTTTAATAGCTGTTTAACATGCTAAATCCGCTATTGAAAAGTGCTCTTTTATCCCAAGCTATAATTATAGAGCATCTACACACTTATTTATGGCGAGTTTCTATGTTAAATAAACAAAGGCATATTTACACAAAAGAGCAGGTTCGCTCTTATGAGGGAGAGGCGGCTAAGCAATGTGGAATAGATTTATTTACTTTAATGCAGCGAGCGGGAGAGGCAGTATACAAGCAGTGGCAGTCTTTTAACGCTAAGCTTACTTTAATTATTGCAGGTAATGGTAATAATGCGGGTGATGCTTACATAGCCGCGCGTTTAATTAAGGACTCTGGTGCAGAGGTTAAAATTTGCGCTATAGACCCTGCTAAAACACTCAGTGGTGACGCTGCTAAAGCGAAGCAGCTATGGCTTGATAATGGTGGCATAGTTAACGAGTTTGCAAAGAGTGATTTAGATTGCTGCGACTGTGTGATTGATGGGTTACTAGGTACTGGGCTTAATTCACCTGTTCGTGAAAATTATTGTGAGATTATTACAGCCATCAACCAAAGCGAAAAGCCTGTTTTAAGTATCGATGTTCCCTCAGGGATTGATGCAAATACAGGTGAAGTATTAGGTGCAGCTATTCAGGCAACAAAAACGGTTACTTTTATTGCAATTAAACAAGGCCTTTCTACAGGGACAGGTAAACAGCATGCCGGTGAGTTGATTCTCGATGAATTAGCAATTGAAGATACTTTTAGTCAACTTGCTTCACCTTGTGCTCACTTGATAAATATAGATAGCTTTAAACGCTTGGGCTCTCGGGCTTTAAATAGCCATAAGGGCAATCATGGCAAGTTATTATGCGTAGGGGGCAACCAAGGTACTGCGGGAGCAATTAGGCTCAGTAGTGAAGCTGCGCTACGAGCAGGTGCGGGGATGGTGAAGGTTTATACGCACCAAAGCTCTATTATGCCAATAAGCATAGGTAGGGCAGAATTAATGGTCATGAGTGAAAACCTTGAACAGGCTTTAGAGTGGGCAAGTTGTGTTGTACTTGGCCCTGGACTTGGGCAGGATGAATGGGCTAAAAAAACGTTTTGCACTGTAATGCACTATTGCCAAGAGCACAATACGCCGCTTGTACTTGATGCTGATGCACTTAATTTATTAGCTGAAAATGCAAGTGCTTATACGTTGGCTCAATGTGTCCTAACTCCGCATCCTGGTGAGGCGGCTCGGCTCATTAGCAAAAACACTTCTGAAATAGAGTCAAATAGGTTTGAAAGTGTGCGATTATGCGCAAAACGGTATAATGCTACTTGCATATTAAAAGGCGCTGGGTCTTTAATTGATAACGGTAAAAGTACTTGGGTGTGTGAAAATGGTAACGCAGCACTTGCCGTGGGAGGGAGTGGCGACGTACTTACAGGTATTATTGGTGCATTGCTTGCTCAAGGGCTTAGTATCGATGAAGCAGCGCGATACGGGGTAACTCTTCATGCTCGAGCTGGTGAAGTTGCGGCTGAAGAGCAAGGGCAGCGCGGCATGCTACCCTCGGATTTATTTCAAATAGTCAGGTCGTTAATCAACTAAGTATTTAGCTCTGTTGAATAAGATCCCATTTGTTACCATAGAGATCTTCAAATACGGCCACCGTACCGTAAGGCTCATTACGAGGCTGCTCATGAAATACTACGCCATTTTCTAGCATGCTTTCGTAGTCGCGCCAAAAGTTATCAGTGTTTAAAAATAGCCATACACGGCCACCTGCTTGATTGCCAACAGCGTTAAACTGCTCTGGCTCTGTGGCTTGTGCAAGTAATATATGTGTGCCGTTTGAGTTGGGTGGGGTTATTAACACCCAGCGTTTTCCATCACCTAAGTCCGTATCTTCCACTAATTCAAAGCTTAATTTTTTTGTATAAAATGCAATTGCTTCGTCATAGTCTTTTACAACAAGAGCAATACTACCTATATGCTGCTTTGGCATAACTTAAAAACCTAAAGTTGTTTTATGTCGGTGTATTTTCACATATCAATACAGGGTTGAATAGTATAGGTAAATGTTTATTAAAGCTTACTTTAAGGGGAGTTGTACGTTATACATTGGCTTTGCATATAGGGCTAGCAGTAAAAGGGTTCACTCTATTTTAAACCTTAGAGCATGCTTAAAGCGTCCTTAAAAGTGTTTTAATTTGCAGCTAAACTGGCTTACTCATCTTCATTCGTAGGGTCGTCTCCTGAGTCTTCTTTGCGTTTACGCTGCTCTTGCTTGGCCTTTTGAACATTTTCATAAGTAGGGGGTGGAATAGGCATAAGTGAAATTAGTGGAAAAAATGCTAAAAATAAATACGCTCCTTTAGACATGCTCTTACCCCATATAACGAGCTTAAGCATAATCCAAGCAATAAATACCACTAACCCTGTTATAAGTGATACCAAAATAAAGAAGATGATTATTTCATTATTATTAAGCAAATCCTTTTACCTATAATCCAATAACTCATGGTATAGATGTGGAGATAAATTAAGCAATAACAATAGGCTCGTATTAAAAAGCAAAAACCCAGCCGAAGCTGGGTTTTTATATAAGCAAGGTGCTTAAAGGAGGATGATCACATCATGCCGCCCATTAGCTTGTTTTTAAAGGGGTGAAAGCTTAATTTCTAAAATATACCCCAACTTATACCCCACTTTTTGTATGGGTGCATTGTTGTAAGTTCATACCTATGAAATCAGTTTTTCTGAGAGAAGTAAAGAATGATATTCCCCATTATTATAATTAGCTCTTAGCGTTCTAAATATCAAAAATGCATATTCATAATAAGGTATTGACTGCATTATTTAAAGGTACTAATTAATTTCGTGTGTTATATATGTACTGACCTCATAATATGAAGCTGTGTACTTAAGCAGTGAGCGATTATTTAAGAGTATCAATTTAATGGCCAGTTTAAGCCGCAGTTAGGGTAACCACTATAATCTAAAAAGGAAATATTACATTATGAGTTATAAAGATTTTAATAGTTATGAAGCTATTATACATGCGATACAGGAATACAGGTCACTAGGGCGTGAAGAGTATCTTATGAAGTATAGAGGTAAAGCTACAGCATCCAACAGCTTTACCTACTTTGTTTGCTACGAAGGTCTATTGTATGAATGTAAGCCTATTTTTCTAGGTGCATACTTTCATCAATTTGGTAAACATTTAGAAAATACGAGTACTAGCGGTGTTAAAGGATCCATAAAACCTATATTAGAAAGTTTGGGCTTTTCTGTTTACTCTGGCGTTGATAGCGAAGTACCTGAAGACATTGCTGAATTAATTGCAGAACAGCCAAAGAGAGCTCCAATATTCGTCAACCGAATCATTAGGAACTCACAGATCGCAGAAGATATAAAAGAACTATATGGTCACAAATGTCAGATATGTGACGAAGTATTAGAAACACCAAAGGGGTTTTATGCTGAAGGGGCACATATAAAGCCATTAGGCTCTCCTCATCATGGTCCAGATACTAAAGAAAATCTATTGTGCCTTTGTCCAAATCACCATGCGCTTTTTGATAAAAAAGCTATTGTTATTCATGATGATTATACAGTGGAGTTTATAACATGCCCCCAAGGCAAAGAAATAAAATTGACAGTTCAAGCTGAACATAAAATTGATCAAGCTTTAGTTAAATATCATAGAGAAGAAGTTTAATAGTAATTTAAATTCTTGCCTCTAAAGAGATGTAGTAGCTCATATCCGATCTTATAGTTTAAAAGAACGAGTTTAGACTTCGCCTGACAGGCGGCTTTTGAGCGAGGAGCAGCCGGTCGATCAAAGTGAGCTAGAAACTTACTTAATTAACTATCGATGGATTATTTCAAGTATGGGTGAACTTATAAAGCCCAAAAGAAAGGCTTGGCATTGCCATCCTCCTTTCAGGCTTTACCATACATAAATCTAGACTTTAAAGTACTTATCCTCTTGAGATAGCTCTAGTACGATATAGTCCTTGTACTTCCGATAATCGACTTCTTCGAGTTGACTCACCAACATCGATATGATTTGCTGACCAGACAATTTTATGGATTCATCAAACAACTGCCGTATATGTTTAATATCCACTTCATCGATTGAGTCATGTATCACAAACGTGGGTCTTAACAGGTCTAGAGAATCCACTGACTTAATGTACGATAAGTCAAATGTGATTGCTTCAAGACGCTTCAAACCTCCATCGTTATTTGACTGGATGTCATCTACAGAAGGCCGGCAGTCACCATTGGCGGTGTCTAAGTTCAGATTAAAATTATATTCGATCCCATAAAAGACCTTGGTATATGCTTTGAAATTCCTCTTAAATTCTGTTTCGAAAGTGTTAACATTTTGAAGCTCACCAGATAGTTTTTCTGATAACTTTTCTAAATTTTTTGCTTCTTCTTCTAGTCTGATCTCAATGTTATCTTTTTTCTCAACTATGGCATTCAACTCGATCAAGGTTTTATTTAGCTCACCAATTCTTTTAACTGAATCAGATATTTCATCGATTTTCTTCTTGGACTTCAGTTCAAGGAAAAGCGATGACTTTTTCTTCTCCAATAACTTTAGTTCATCAGTAGCTTTGTGTAGTTTAACTTGAAGTTTCTCAAAACCATCAGTGATGAACTCATTCTTCGTATCAAGTAGGTGGTTATGAAAACGCAATACGCTATCATAATCTTTAATAACTGAATCCATCTTAATATCTGCATAGCCGTATATGGTTTCTAACTCACTCAGCAGTTGGTGGTTCTGGTTTGCCTGAAGTAGCCTCTGAGTCTTAGTGATATTATTAACTTTAAGATCTAATGACAGAACCTGATCTGATAGATTGTTTTGCTCATTATCAATGCTATTGATTTCATCGATAATTGCGAGCTTATCAGTATTGTTCTCACTTAGTAGTAGAGATTTTTCTAACTTATCGAGCTCTTTTTTCGTGCTCTTAATAGTACCAATAATTTTGTCATCTTTGATAATACCGTTAAATGAGATAAGTTTCTTTCCATAGTTATCTAGGAAGGTTTTAAGTTTCTGGATTTTACTAAGAATTTCAGTGTCTTCAAAGTTAAACAGGTACAAAAATAGTGTATTACGGTCTGCTTGAGAAATAGGGAACTTATCATCATTAAACTTAACTGTTTTTGTCATTCTACTTGCATCTGTTCTCAAAAACTTAGGGGCTAACTTTCTGAGAGTAGGCTTAGTAGAATATACATTGAACATGGTCTTCAATATATGAGTGTTGTACTCTTTCTTAGTTTTAAGTTTATTATTGACGTAATAGCATACGTTAGAGTTTTCAATGGCTAGATTTCGTTTGATTTCAGTGATATTACCATCTAACCCAATGTAAGAAAGGGAAGAGGTAACGTCACGCTCTTTAAACAATTGCCGAATATTTGGTTCAGCTGTACCGAATTCTTCATCGATGTATAAAGGGTTGATCGAGCCATCTAACAAGAAGTCAATAATACGACCGGGAACAGACTTTCTGAATCGCCCCGAGTTCATCGGAGACCAGTTTGTTTAAGTCAGGCCACTTTACCTGACTCGTTTAAATTATCATAG